>JALEYA010000074.1 GCA_022779945.1 Oscillospiraceae bacterium
GTCTGCATCTTTGCGATTTCCGGATAGGTAACGGCAAGACGGCAGCCTCTGTGACCCATCATCGGGTTGAACTCGTGAAGAGAAGCGATGATGTTCTTAATGGTTTCAACGCTCTTGCCCTGTGCTTTTGCAAGTGCTTCGATGTCAGCTTCCTCGGTGGGAACGAACTCGTGAAGCGGCGGATCAAGGAAACGGATGGTAACCGGGTTACCTTCAAGAGCTTCGTAAAGAGCCTCGAAGTCAGCCTGCTGAATCGGAAGAATCTTAGCAAGAGCAGCTTCTCTCTCTTCAACGGTGTCGGAGCAGATCATCTCACGGAAAGCTGCGATTCTGTCCGCTTCGAAGAACATATGCTCGGTACGGCAAAGACCGATACCCTCAGCGCCGAGTTCACGGGCTTTCTTTGCGTCAGCCGGTGTGTCAGCGTTGGTTCTTACCTTCAGTACTCTGTATTTGTCAGCCCAAGCCATGATTCTGCCGAACTCGCCTGCGATGGTTGCGTCAACCGTAGCGATTTCGCCGTCATAGATGTTACCGGTTGAGCCGTCGATCGAAATTACATCGCCCTCATGGAAGGTCTTACCTGCAAGGGTGAACTTCTTGTTGGCTTCGTCCATAGCGATGTCCGAGCAGCCGGATACACAGCAGGTACCCATGCCACGGGCAACAACGGCTGCGTGAGAGGTCATACCGCCGCGAACGGTGAGAATACCCTGAGAAGCCTTCATGCCGGTGATGTCTTCCGGAGAGGTTTCAAGACGGACAAGAACAACCTTCTTGCCCTGTGCCTTCCAGGCAGCGGCGTCGTCAGCGGTGAATACGATCTGACCGCAGGCAGCACCCGGTGAAGCGCCGAGACCCTTGCCGATCGGAGTAGCAGCCTTAAGTGCCTTCGCATCGAACTGCGGATGAAGAAGAGTGTCAAGGTTTCTCGGATCGATCATCGCAACCGCTTCTTCTTCGGTTCTCATGCCCTCGTCAACGAGGTCGCAAGCGATCTTAAGAGCGGCCTGAGCGGTTCTCTTGCCGTTTCTTGTCTGAAGCATGTAAAGTTCGCCGTGTTCAACGGTGAATTCCATGTCCTGCATATCTCTGTAATGATTTTCAAGGATACCGCAAACTTCGTTGAACTTTGCGAATGCCTTCGGGAATTTGTCAGCCATTTCGGAAATGTGCATCGGGGTACGAACGCCTGCAACAACGTCTTCGCCCTGTGCGTTGGTGAGGAACTCACCGAACAGGCCCTTTTCGCCGGTTGCCGGGTCACGGGTGAAAGCAACGCCGGTACCGCAATCGTCGCCCATGTTACCGAAAGCCATCATCTGAACGTTAACAGCAGTACCCCATGAATACGGAATATCGTTGTCACGGCGATATACGTTTGCTCTCGGGTTGTCCCATGAACGGAAAACAGCCTTGATTGCGCCGAAGAGCTGTTCTTTCGGATCGGTCGGGAAGTCTGTGCCGATCTTCGCCTTGTACTCGGCCTTGAACTGATTGGCAAGCTCTTTCAGGTCGTCAGCAGTCAACTCAGTATCCTGAGTAACACCTCTGTCAGCCTTCATCTTGTCGATGAGCTCTTCAAAGTATTTCTTACCGACTTCCATAACAACGTCGGAATACATCTGAATGAAACGTCTGTAGCAGTCCCAAGCCCAACGGGGATTGTTTGACTTTTCAGCCATAACGTTAACAACTTCTTCGTTAAGACCGAGGTTCAGGATGGTGTCCATCATGCCGGGCATTGATGCACGGGCACCGGAACGAACGGAAACGAGAAGCGGATTCTCGTGGTCACCGAACTTCTTGCCGGTAACGCCTTCCATAATTTTAACGTTTTCCATGATTTCGGCAACGATTTCGTCGTTGATCTTCTTGCCGTCTTCATAGTACTGTGTGCAGGCTTCGGTTGAAATTGTGAAGCCCTGGGGAACGGGAAGTCCGAGACCTGTCATCTCAGCAAGGTTTGCACCTTTACCGCCGAGAAGCTCTCTCATGTTCGCATTGCCCTCTTTGAACTGATAAACATATTTCTTGCCCATCGGTATCAATCCTCCAATATAAATTTTGCGATATAAAACGACCTGTATACGCCCGAAAAAGGCGCACTATGGCCTTTAAAAGATTTTAGCAAATTTCGCCATGGTTGTCCATAGTTGTTTTTAATATAGATTGCACAATTATTTTGTGAATTTTGTAAAAATTAACATCAAATTGCCGCCTTCTGGAGATTCACGCAAATTCATTTGTGTTTTTTGTCTGTCAGTATAGAAATTTTCATATTATTGTGTTATGATAAACATGAATATGCCGTAAGGAGCGTACAGCTTTAAGGTTTTTCTATGTACAAAGGCATATAATAATTCCGAATGATACGAAGGAGGTACATTGTTGTGAAAAAAATACTTTCATTGGTTCTGCTTTTCAGCCTTGCGTTCTGCTTTGCTTCCTGCAGCAAGTCTGTGACCAAAACGCTTGACCAACCGACAGAAGCACCCACAGGCGATCTGAAGGACACCGTCACCATCAATCTTCCGATAGCGTTTGTTGACAGCGAATATCAGGATAACCTCAAAGGATACTGCGAAAAATACGGATATATCAGTGCAAAGCTCAATGACGACGGTCAAACGGTGCAAATCAAGATGAACAAATTTTCCAATGAACTTCTTAAAACTGAAATCGGTCTCAAGGTTCTTAAGCAAATATCGGAAATTACAGACTCGGGCGATTATCCCTATGTCAAAAAACTCGTGAAAGTGGATCGGGACAATTTCAGAGAGGTTATTATTTCCGTCGACAAAAAAGGATACAAAAAAGCGGGAACTATGGCGCCTTATATTATCGGTCAGAGCTGTCTTTTGTATCAGGCCTACGACAGCACGGACGATTACCGGTGCGTGGTTACGGTCGTTGATTATAAAACCAATAAAGTAATCGAAAATCTTGTATATACAAATAAAGACGAATAACAAAGGAGCAAACACTATGCAAATGACATTCAGATGGTTCGGAAACGACAAGGACACAGTTTCTCTTGAACAGATCAGACAGATTCCCGGAGTTGTCGGCGTTGTTCCGGCACTTCACAAGCTGCCCGCCGGCGAAGCATGGCCGCTTGAGATGATTATGGATATGAAAAAGGAAATCGAAGACGCAGGACTTACGATGGAATGCATCGAGTCCGTCAACGTTCATGAGGACATTAAAATCGGTCTTCCGACAAGAGACAAATACATTGAAAATTATATTACGAGCATCCGTAACCTTGCCAAAGCAGGCGTTAAGGTCATCTGCTATAATTTCATGCCCGTTTTCGACTGGACAAGAACCGACCTTGCGATGGATATGGGCAACGGCGCGACCTGCCTTTGCTATTTCGGCGAGCAGATCGAGGGCAAAAGCCCCGAGGATATGTTCCGCGAAATTGACGACAATTCCAACGGCTACGCCATGCCCGGTTGGGAAACCGAGAGAATGGGTGAAATCAAGGAGCTTTTTGAAAAGTACAAGAATGTGACCGCCGAAGATCTCTGGAACAACCTGAAATATTTCCTTGAAAAAATCATTCCCGTCTGCGAGGAATGCGACGTGAAAATGGCGATTCATCCGGACGATCCACCATGGGATATTTTCGGGCTTCCGAGAATCATCAAGGATATCGACTCTCTAAAGCGGTTACTTTCGCTTGTTGACAGTCCGTACAACGGTCTGACCTTCTGCACGGGCTCTCTCGGTGCTTCCGAAAAGAACGACCTTCCGAAGATGATCCGCGAGGTCGGCGACAGAATCTACTTTGCGCATCTTCGTAACGTCAAGGTTGTCGGCAATCGCTTCAACGAAACGTCTCACCTTTCCTCGGACGGATCGCTTGACATGTACGAAATCGTCAAAGCCCTTCAGGACGTCGGTTTTGACGGTTATATCCGTCCCGACCACGGCAGAATGCTCTGGGGAGAGAAAGCAAGACCCGGCTACGGCCTTTATGACCGTGCGCTCGGAGCCGCTTATATCAACGGACTTTGGGAAGCGACGGAAAAAAGTTCGAAATAACATTAGAGTTTGTGGAACAGGGCAGTCTCTTCGCCCGGAAAAACCGTTCCGGTTTTTCCGGGCAGGGGGCGGGCGGCTCCCCAATCAAACCGTCGGTTTGATTCTTATTTTCCGATTCCGGCAAAGAAGCCGTGCTGTGAAGCAGCGCGGGGGGAGCCGCCCGCCCGACAGACTACCCTTTACGGTAAACTAAATTTAGCATATCCGCCGCAAGGCGGATATGCTTGGAAGAACATGGTGAAAGCAAATGAGCTTTATTGAATTTGAATCGGTACATAAAAGATACCAATCGGGTGAAGTGATGATCACCGCCGCCGACGGCGTAAGCTTCAGCATCGAAAAGGGCGAATTCTGCCTGATCGTCGGTGCAAGCGGCGCCGGAAAATCGACCGTTCTGAATATGCTCGGCGGTCTTGATGCGTGCAACGACGGAAAAATCCGTGTTGCCGGAAGGCTGATCAACAATCTTGATGAAAACGCACTGATTGAGTACAGACGGTATGATGTCGGCTTTGTTTTTCAGTTTTACAATCTGATCCCGAACCTTACCGCTCTTGAGAACGTTGAACTGGCGTCTCAGCTGAGCAAAAAATCATTTGATCCGAAGGTTATGCTCAAAAAGGTCGGTTTGGCCGACCGAATGGATAACTTCCCTTCCCAGCTTTCGGGCGGTGAACAGCAGCGTGTTTCGATTGCCCGTGCGCTTGCCAAAAATCCGAAAATTCTTCTTTGCGACGAACCGACGGGTGCCCTTGACTATAAGACGGGCAAGCAGATTCTGAAGCTATTGAGAAAGACCTGCCGCGAGACGGGAACGACTGTTGTTGTCATCACGCATAATCAGGCTCTTGCGGATATGGCGGACAGAATTATTACCATGCGTTCGGGTAAGGTGATCCAGATTGCCGTCAATGACCGTCCCGTACCCGTCGATCTTCTTGAGTGGTAAGCGACTTTGAGGTGAATAAAGATTATGAATAACTCCTTATTTAAGGATACCGTCAGAACGATAAGCCGGACAAGTTCAAGGTTTTTTTCGATCGTCGCTATCGTGGCTCTCGGTATCAGCTTCTTTGCCGGCATGAACGCAACGGCGCCGGATATGCTTGACACCGCCGAAAAGTATTATATTGATTCGAATGCAACTGATCTGAGAATCATTTCTACCGCCGGTCTTACGGACGACGATATCGAAGTGTTAAAAACCATTCAGGGCATCGAGCAGATCAGCGGTGAAAAGTATGTTGACGGCAAGATCAAGGTAAACGGCGAAAACCTGAGCGATATCGACGGTTCTCAGCTTACGGTCAGAGTCATGGGCCTCGATACGAAAAAAGCCATTGCCGCCGAAAACGGTGAAGACGACCGAACCTACATCAACCGTCCTCAGCTGATCGCGGGAAACTGGCCGACGGCGGAAAACCAGTGTGTTGTTGACCAAAGTACGCTTTCGACGCCGGAGGAATTTCAGATCGGCTCTGTCATAACCGTTGAGGGCGAAAATGCCGATATTTCGGTGTCTCTCAAAAATACAGAATACGTCATCACCGGAATTATCCGCACACCGGTTTTTATGTCTTACGAAAGAGGTGCCACTTCGATCGGAACCGGAAAGCTCGGCACGTTTATCTATGCCCCTGCCGAAAACTTTACGGCGGATTATTATTCCTCGGCCCTTATCAAGCTTGCCGGCTCTGCCGACCATGACCCTTACAGCGAAGAATACGACAAATTCGTCGCCCCGTATACCGAGTTTATCGGATCCATTGCCGATGAACGGCTTGCAAGCCGTGTTGAGCCGCTGAAAGCGGAATATTCCAGGAAAGTCGCCGACGGCGAAAAGGAATATGCCGAAACCAAGGTGGCGGTTGAAAAGCAGATTGCCGAAGGCGAACAGCAGGTGGAAACTATTTTAGATATGGCGCAAAACGGCGACGCAAAGCTTGCGGAGTACAAGGCGCAATACAATGAAAAAGCGACCGAGGCCGGCAACGCCATTGACGAAAACAAGCTTGAACACTCCGAGCAGTACGCAAAGTGGGAGGAAAAGCGTAACGAGTACAACGAAGCCAAAGCGCTTGTTGAGAAATATTCGACGGCGGAAACCGACTATAAAAACGCCGTCACCCAATATAATGTTGCCAAAACGCAGGTGACAACCTTCAGCGCCACCGTTTCTTACCTTGAAAATCTGGTTGCCACAACGAGATCTGCCGTTGATCAGCTCGATCAGAGTCAATCCAATTCGGTCGGAGATATCATCAACCGTTTTGAAACCTCGGGTCTTGTCGGGGCGGAAGTTGACGAAATCATGGCTCAGATCAACAGTCTGACTGCGGTCGGAACGGCGGAGGAAATGGCCGCCTATCTGGAGCCGCAGCTTCAGACGCTTGAAGAAAAGCTTGCCGCCACGAAGGCTGATCTTGCGCAGGCGAATACCGAGCTTGCCGACAAAAAGGCGGAGCTTGACGAAGCGGCAAAACTGGTTGAAAAACTCAAAGAGGTCAAGGCTTCTCTTGCCGGCGCAGAAGAAGAACTTGCGGCGGCGGAAAAAGAACTGACAAGTGCAGGCTATGACATTCAGCTCGGCGAACTTGAGGTTCTCTCTCAGCTGTCGGATCTGAAAAATCAGATCACCAACTATGAAACCAATCTTCAGCTTGCCAAGGCCAAGGCGCCGACGGTTCAGCAGGAGTTTGAGGAAGCCAAAGCGCAGGCGCTTTCGAAGCTTGAGTCTGCCAAGACGCGACTTCAGGACGCAAACAACTTTTTGCTCGGACTTGACGACGCGAAATGGTATGTCCAGGACAGAGATGAGGCGCTTACCGGCTATGCGGAATACAAGGCGATGGCCGACAGAACGCGGGCACTTTCACTGATCTTTCCGTGGTTCTTCTTTATTGTCGCCGCCCTTGTCTGCCTGAATACCATGTCAAGAATGGTCGAGGACGAAAGAACGCAGCTCGGTACGCTCAAAGCGTTGGGCTTTACCGAAAAGGAAATCGTCAAAAAATACATTGTTTATGCTTTCATTGCCAGCTTTTTCGGCTCAATCGCCGGTACATTCTTAGGCTTTGCCGTCTTTCCGACGGCAATTACTTCGGCGTTTTCGATTATGTTCGATATGCCGCCGGTCATCATCAAGTATCAGCTTAAATATGCCGTGATCGGAATTCTGCTTTCGATTCTGACGACGGTCGGGGCTTCCTATTTTGCAAGCCGTGCAAGCCTCAGGACACCCGCTTCGGCCTTGATGCGCCCGAAGGCTCCGAAAATCGGCAAGAGAATCTTCCTTGAAAAATTCCCGAAGCTGTGGTCAAAACTCAGCTTCACGACAAAGGTCACCATGCGAAATGTTTTCCGTAATAAAAAGCGTTTTGTCATGGCGGTCATCGGCGTCATGGGCTGTACCTCTCTTCTTGTGGCAAGTTTCGGGCTGAACAACTCGATCGAAACGGCGTTTGACAAGCAATTTACAAACGAAGACAGCGTCGTCTGTTACGATATGCAGGTGATCTTAAACGGTTCTTTTGACCCGACAATTACCGAATGCAAGCCTCTGACGATCGTCAATGAACAGTCGGAAGTCGGAACGAGTATGCTCAATTACATGAAGGTATACAATTCCACCAGCGCGTTCAGCGACGAAAAAATGGAGACCTATCTCTTTGTTCCCGAAGACAGCAACGCTGTTTCCGATTATATACGGCTTCGGGATTCCAAGACCGGGGAATCTCTGATTCTGCCGTCAAACGGGGCGGTTATCACCCAAAAGCTTGCCAAAAAGCTCAATGTCGGCGTCGGAGACAGTGTTACGATCAAGCTTGACGACCGACCGGTCAATATTCCCGTTGCGGCCATTGCGGAAAATTACACGTTCCACTATCTCTTCATGTCGAAAGAGGTTTATGCATCGCTGTTCGGCTCCAACCCGAGATACAACTATATCATGGCGAATTTTGCAACGAACATCAGCGATCAGCAAAAAGCGGAGCTTTCCGCGCGGCTTATTGACAACTATGAAATCAGCTCTGTTGCATTTTCGACCGACGTACAGACGATGTTTGAAAATGTTCTCAACAGCCTCAACTTCATTTCCCTTATCATGATGATCTGCGCCGCCTTACTGGCGTTCATCGTACTGTACAATCTTTCAACCATCAATATACATGAGCGAATCAAGGAAATCGCAACGATCAAGGTGCTCGGCTTTACCAAGGCGGAAACCTCGGCATATATCTTCCGTGAAAACCTGATGCTGACCGTGATCGGAACGTTTATCGGGCTGTTTACCGGAATCGGGCTTCACCGCATGGTGATTGCCGTCAGTGAGGTTGACGTCATCATGTTCGGAAGAAGCATCGGTGTGATGGGCTTCATTCTTTCGGCGGTTCTTTCGGTCGGCTTCTCGCTCATCGTTAACCTTGTTCTGAAGCGTACGCTCAACCGTGTCAATATGGTGGAATCGCTAAAATCAATCGAATAAAAGGAAGTAAGAATATGCTTGCAAATTTAAGAGATCTTTTAAAAGATGCACAAGAAAGAAACTACGCTGTCGGCTCGTTCAGCGTAGCGAATATGGAAATGATTTTAGGCGTTATCAAAGCCGCCGAGGAAACCCGCTCCCCGATCATTCTTCAGATCGCTGAGGTACGACTCAATCATTCACCGCTGGCTTTGATCGGTCCGATGATGCTTGCGGCGGCGGAGGAAGCCGATGTACCCGTTGCGGTTCATCTTGACCACGGCACAACGCTCGACTGTATCCGTCAGGCACTTGACATCGGTTTTACGTCGGTCATGTTTGACGGCTCTCATCTTCCGCTTGAGGAAAACATAAGAATTACCAAGCAGGTCGTTGAAATGGCAAAAGAATACGACGCCGCAGTCGAAGCCGAAATCGGTTGTGTCGGCGGAAGCGAGGACGGTTCGGTCGATATTGAAATGCACTGCACTTCACCCGAACAAGCGGTAAAATTTACCGCCGAAACCGGTGTGGACGCTCTCGCCATCGCAATCGGCAACGCACACGGCAACTACAAGCAGGAGCCAAAGCTCCGGTTTGACATTCTTGACAAGGTTCACGAAAGCGTTGAAACACCGCTCGTTCTTCACGGCGGTACGGGTATCCGTCCGCAGGATTTTATCAAGTGTCACCAAAACGGCATCAAGAAAATCAATATCGCAACAGCGACCTTCGACAGCGTGGAAAAAAGCGTGCGTGAGGCTTATCAGAGCGGCACGATAAAAGGTTATTATGACCTGCACACCGCCGAAATCAACGGTGCCTACGAAAACGCAAAACGACACATGGAAATCTTTTATTCGGTCGGAAAGGCTGAATGATAAAATAACAACCGAAAGGAAGAAAGCATTATGAAATATGTTCAATTCGACGAATCAAAGCCCCTTGACGTGATCCCCATCGGCAGAGTTGCCATTGACTTTAATCCCACCGACATGAATCGTCCGTTAAGCGAAAGCTGCAACTTTAACAAGTATGTCGGCGGCTCACCGGCGAATATTGCCGTCGGTCTTGCCAGACTCGGCAAAAAGGTCGGTTTCATCGGAAAGGTTTCCGATGACCAGCACGGCGATTACGTTGTCAACTACTTCAAGAAGGACGGTATCGACACCTCTAACATCTTCCGGGCCAAAAACGGCGAAAAAATCGGTCTGACCTTTACCGAAATCAAAAGCCCGACCGAGAGCAGTATTCTGATGTACCGGGACGGCGTAGCCGATCTCATGCTTGAGCCGTCGGAGGTCAGCGAGGACTACATAAACAGCGCAAAAGCCATTGTGATCTCGGGTACGGCCCTTTCGCAAAGTCCGTCAAGAGAAGCCGCACTCAAAGCGATGATGCTTGCTAAGAAAAACGGCGTAGTCGTAATCTTTGACATCGACTACCGCGCTTACACCTGGAAAAACAAGGACGAAATTTCCGTCTATTACTCCATGGTGGCAAGAAACGCCGACATCATTCTCGGATCGAGAGAAGAATATGACCTGACCGAAGCAATCACGGGGGTTTGCAAGACCGATGAGGAAAGCGCCAGGCTCTGGCAGTCCTACGGCGCCAAAATTGTTATCATCAAGCACGGCAAGGACGGCTCAACCGCTTACACCAACGACGGCAAGAGCTATTCGATCAAGCCGTTCCCGGTAAAGGCAATGAAAGGCTTCGGCGGCGGCGACGGCTACGCTTCGGCGTTTATCCGCTGTCTGCTTGAGGGCTGGGACATGATTGACGCCCTCGAATTCGGCACGGCAAGCGCCTCCATGCTGATTTCCGCTCACAGCTGTTCGGCGGCCATGCCGAGCGTGGAAGCAATCGAGCAATTCATCAAGGAAGAAAAAGAGCTTTACGGCGAAATGGTCGCAAGAGCGTAACCCGAAAAATGATAGATGCCTTCGGCATATGATGAATGATATACGCCTTGCGGCGCATGATGAATGGCGGTCGCGATTTACCATGGTAACAATCAAAAGCTGTTCCCCCGCGGAGCAGCTTTTTTGTGTGGGGAAGTCTGTTGATTATAAGCGGCGGCAAGTCGGGCGGCTGTGGGGTGAGATTCATCAAAAGGCGGGACGGCGGCTGACAAAACCCGAGGGTTTTGTTGTTTGCCGTGCTTAACGCACGGCAAACGTGCGGCTTTGCCGCACACAGCCGCCTGTGCCTGTTCAGGCTTCCGCTTCGGTATCACCAAAAATGAAAGGCCGGAAAAGGTGACAGCCAAAAACAGGAATCGTTTTTTCACCCTTGAATTTTTTTGTGATTTGTGCTATTCTTAAAAGGTAAAAAGCAATTCGGAAAGGAAGTGGAAGAATGAAACGATTCAGACGCGTTGTGGCCGGCATTCTTGTCCTGTGTCTTGTTTGTTCTTTCGCCTTTGCCGTCGGGTTCGCAAACCATCCGGGTCATCAGTGTCACGAAAAGAACTGTATGATCTGTAATCAGCTGAAGGCCGCCGGCGAATTACTTGACGGACTCAGCCGCCTTGCGGTGATCGGCTTTCTTTTAGGCTGTCTTGCCTTGCTCGGCAGGATGGTGATATTCCGTTATGCCGAAAAGCTGAAAAATCAATACGAGACCCTCGTTTCCCTGAAAGTAAAAATCCTGAGCTGAAATATAGGACAGCAGAGACTGTGCGGATTCTGTCCGCAAAATTTCTGCTGTCTGTTTTTACGCCTATATATTCTAAACAGGAATATAAAATATATTTCAGAAAGGATCTGCACCAAACTATGGGTGCAAACGATAAAAATGACTAAGAAAATAATTGCGGTATTTCTTACCTTTATTCTGATTTTAACCGTTTTCTGTGCCTGCTCAACTGACCAAAAAGAAAGCACACAGAAAAGCGAAACCACCTCGGATTCTCAGACCGGAACCGACAGCAAAAAGCTCGACGTTATCTGTACGATTTTTCCGCAGTATGATTTCTGCCGTGAAATTGCCGGCGACAAAATCAATCTCACTCTCCTGCTTGACTCCAAGACGGATTTACATTCCTTTGAGCCGACAAGCGAGGATATCATGAAGATTTCAAACTGCGATCTGTTCATCAACATCGGCGGTGAGTCCGACGACTGGGCGGAAGACGTTATCCGGTCCTCTCAGAACGATTCTCTCACCGTGCTTTCCCTTATGAATACGGTTGAAACACACGAGGAAGAGGCTCTTGAAGGTCAGCAGGAGGAAGAGGGCGAAGAAGAGGAAGAGCACGAGCACGAGCAGGACGAGCACATCTGGACTTCGCTGAAAAACGCCGAAAGAATGGCAAACGCCATTTCCGACAAGCTTTGCACACTTGACAGCGACAACGCCGAAACCTATCAGGCGAACTGCTCTGCCTACACGAAAAAACTTGCCGCGCTCGAATTGCAGTATGCCGACACGGTAAGCAATGCCAAAACCAAAACACTTCTTTTCGCCGACCGTTTCCCGTTCCGCTACCTTGCCGAGGATTATGATCTTGACTGTTACGCGGCTTTTTCGGGCTGTTCGGCACAGTCGGAAGCAAGCTTTGAAACGATGGCGTTTCTGGTCGGCAAAGTGAAAGAAGAAAATCTCCGATACATTTTGATGATTGACGGCTCGGACGGTTCCGTTGCCGAATCGGTCAGCCGACAGAGCGGAGCCACGATCAGAACACTCAACTCCTGTCAGAGTGTACCGCCCGAGGATATCGAAAACGGCGTCAGCTACCTTTCGATCATGCAGCAGAACCTCACGGTATTAAAGGAGGTGCTTGGCTGATGGCTGTCGTTGAATTTCAGAATGTCAGCGTCGGCTACGACGGAAAGGCCGTCACCGAAGGACTCAACTTTTCCCTTGCGGACGGTGCTTACCTTTCCATTGTCGGCGAAAACGGCGCCGGGAAAAGCACCACGATGAAAACACTTCTGGGACTTATCAAGCCGATTGACGGAAAAATCATTTTCGCAGACGGACTCCGGTCGAACGAAATCGGCTATCTTCCCCAACAGACACAGGTTCAGCGCGATTTTCCCGCCACCGTTTCGGAGGTTGTGCTTTCGGGCTGTTTAAATCAGCTTGGCTTCAAACCGTTTTATTCAAAAGAGCAAAAGCAGACCGCAAAGAAATGGATGGACCGGCTTGAGATAACGGACATCTCGAAGCGCAGCTACAAACAGCTTTCGGGCGGTCAGCAGCAGCGTGTTCTTCTTGCCCGCGCATTATGTGCGACCAAAAAGCTTATCGTGCTTGACGAGCCGGTGTCGGGACTCGACCCTGTTGTGACGGAAAATATGTACGAGCTGATCCGTCAGATCAACCGGGAGGACAAAATCACCGTGATTATGGTGTCTCATGACCTTGCGGCGGCCCTCCGGTATTCTTCGCATATTCTTCAGCTCAGCGACAAAATGCTCTTTTTCGGCACAACGGAGCAATACAAAGACAGCGACGTCGGACACCGTTTTATCGGAAAGGCGGGTGAGTGCGATGCTTGATAAGCTTCAGATGTATCTCGGGTATGATTTTGTAAAATATGCGCTCATTGTCGGTGTGCTGATTGCTCTTTGCTCGGCACTTCTGGGCGTAAGCCTTGTGTTGAAACGCTACTCGATGATCGGTGACGGGCTGTCAAGGGTTGCTTTCGCGGCCACAACTGTGGCAATGGTCTTGTCCGTCGCTCCGCTTTATCTGAGCCTGCCCGTTACGGTGATCGTTGCCGTCATTTTGCTACGGGCGGGCAACAAAAAAATCGCCGGCGACAGCGCTGTGGCATTGATTTCGGTTTCGTCTCTCGCACTCGGCTATCTGATCCTGAATCTTTTCGCTTCAAAGTCGTCGAATCTTTCGGGAGACGTTTGCAGCATTCTCTTTGGTTCAACGTCGATTCTGACGCTCAAGAAAACCGATGTATGGCTTTGCACGATTCTTGCGGTTGTTGTGATTCTGATTTTCATTTTCTTTTACAACCGGCTTTTTGCCGTTACGTTTGACGAAGATTTTTCGACCGCAACGGGAACGAAAACGACGGCGTATAATATGCTTCTTGCCATCATTACCGCCATTGTAATCGTACTTGCGATGAATCTTGTCGGCGCCCTGCTGATTTCGGCTTTGATTATCTTCCCCGCCCTTTCGTCCATGCGGCTTTTCAAAAGCTTCAAAGGCGTTATCATCAGTTCGGCGGTGATTTCCGTGATTTGCGCACTGGCAGGCATCTTTATTGCGATCTTCTCCGACACCCCGGTCGGCTCAACCATTGTTGCCGCAGATCTTGCGGTGTTCATCCTCTGTAATATCATCGGTTTGATTAAGAAAGGAAAATAAATATGAAAAAGGTCATTTGTCTTATGCTCACTCTTTCAGTCGTTTTCGCTTCCCTTGCCGCCTGTGCAAAAGGCACCGGAAACACCGACAATCAGAATACCTCCTCCGCTTCACAGCAGAACGGCTCCGATTCTTCGGATCAGAAGGACGACAACACCACCGTTTCCCAACTTGCCGTAACAATTGACACGAGCGTTGATGCCCAAAAGCAAAAGAAGCTCGACGATCTTGGTCAATACGACGTTGATATTGACCTGACAGCGCTCAACACCACGATGCTTCAGGCAAGAGTCAACGAAATCCTTGACAACCCGAACGAATACAAGGGAAAAACTGTCCGTGTGACCGGCTCTTATAATAAGTCCTATTACGATCAGACCGACAAGTATTATAACTATGTTCTCGGCTATGACCAGACCATGTGCTGTGCGGCGTGGGGTATCGAATTCATGGGGGACTGTGTACCGGAAGAAATCGAGCAGTACACCACGATCGGTCTTGTCGGCACCTTCGATTTTTACGAAGAACTCGGTCAGACTTATTTTTATATCAACGTTGACCACTGTGTGGTATAAAAACAAAGGCTCTGCTGTGACACACGGCAGAGTTTTTTCGGCGCCTGAGAAAGCAACAAACAGAATTTTCATTGACAAACACACCTTCTTGTTGTACCATAGCAAAAAACAAAGGGAGTCAGGTCATGCAGTATTCTGAAGCGTTGGACTTTATTTATTCCAGACGAAAATTCGAAAAAAGCGCAGGGCACGAGCGGATAGCCGCCTTGCTTGATACCCTCGGAAATCCCGAAAAAAGCTTACAATTCGTTCACGTTGTCGGAACCAACGGAAAGGGCACCGTCAGCACAATGATTGCCGAAGGAGCAAAAGCCGCCGGCATCAGAACCGGGCTTTTCACCTCCCCTTTTGTGGTGGAATTTTGCGAAAGGATTCAGGTCAATAACGAATATATCCGCCACCGTGAACTTGCCGAAGTGATCGAAAAGGTCAAGGCCGGCTGTGAAAGAATCGAAAAAGACGGCCTTCATCCGACTTTTTTTGAGGTCGTGCTCGCCGCCGCGCTTATTTATTTTCAAGAGCGCTCCTGCTCTCTTGCCGTACTTGAAGCCGGTATCGGCGGACAAAACGACAGCACCAACATCATTCCGGTGCCTGCGGTAACGGTCATTACGGCAATTTCTCTTGACCACACGGAGGTTCTCGGTAATACAACGGAAAAAATCGCCAAAGAAAAATGCGGCGTCATCAAAAAGGGCAGCACGGTTGTGTCCTTTCCGCCCGACAACGGCGGTTTTGACTTTGTTCCCCAGCCGCACGATGCGTTTGAAGTGATCCGGGAAACGTGCCGCAAAACAGGCTGTGAACTTCTGGTTCCCGACATGAGCAGTCTTACGGTCACCGGCAATAATACGCTTCATTCCGGCAATATTGACGCTTCTCTCCACTTTTCGGGCGACCACCAGACAGCCAATGCGGCTTGTGCCGTTCTCGCCCTGACCGCCCTTCGTTCCCACGGGTTTTCCGTCCCCGACGAAGCCGTCAGAACGGGACTTGAAAACGCGTTTCTGCCCGCAAGAATGGAAAAAATCAGCGAAAACCCGACCGTTATCCTGGACGGCGGACACAATATCGGCTGTATCAAAGCACTGATAAAAATGCTTCAAAAAGACTACCCCGGAAAAGAAATCACGGCGCTTCTCAGCTTTATGAAGGATAAGGATTCCGAAAGCTGTGTGAAGCTGTTTGCCCCGATTTGCAAAAACATGGTTTTCACCCTCGCCGATCCCGTCAGAGGAGAGGCAAGCGAAAACATGAAAAGATATGCCGAAGCCTTTTGCCCGAACGTTTATGCCGATGACAGCATGGAAGAAAGCCTGAAAACCGCTATGCGGCTGACAAAAGAAAACGGAATTATTGTCTGTGCAGGATCTTTTTATCTGGTCAGCGAAATCAGAAAAATTTTACGCGGTTGACGCACTTCGCCAAAATATTCGGACATTATCACTTACCCTTTTGGGTGAGTGATATTTTTTTACGGAGGAAAAGCCATGTCAGCGAAAATTGAATACAGACAAAACAAGCTTGTTGTCATGCTTGACGGCGAAATCGACCACCACACGGCAAGCCTGATACGAATGGGAATTGACGACGCCATTTTAAAAAAAAGACCGGATATACTTATTTTAGACTTCGGCGGCGTCACCTTTATGGACAGCTCCGGCATCGGTCTTGTGATGGGGCGGTACAAGCTTATGAAAACAATCGGCGGAAAAATCACGGTTCAGAATCTTTCGCCGTCCGCTTATCGGGTGATGAAGCTTGCCGGACTCGAACGTCTCGGTGAAATCAGACAAAAGGAGGTTTGCTGAATGAAAATCATAAACGAGCTGAAAATGACCATAGATTCCAAAAGCGTGAACGAAAGCTTTTCGAGAGTTGCCGTCTCCGCGTTTGCCTCTTGTCTCGATCCGACGGTCGAGGAGCTGACTGATATCCGGACAGCCGTCAGTGAAGCCGTCACCAACTGCATTGTGCACGGCTATAAGCAGTCCTTCGGGAAAATTTACATAACCGTCAGTATATGCGAAAACCGGCTTGTCCGGATCAAAATACGGGATAAGGGCTGCGGAATCGAGGATATCAGCAAAGCCATGACGCCGCTTTTTACAACGGCAGGAGGAGAACGGGCCGGTCTGGGCTTCGCCGTGATGGAAAGCTTCACGGACAAGGTGAAAGTCAGCTCCGCCCCTGGAAAAGGCACAACCGTAACTTTGTATAAGCATGTCGGCGGCAAAGAGTAGCAGGAGGGCTTTGCCTTGAAAGAACGAAAAGAAAACAAGCAGAAGTTGATCAGCGAAAATATGGGTCTTGTTCATGCCTGTGCCAACAAATTCCGCGGACGGGGTACCGAATATGACGATCTGTTTCAGGCCGGCTGTGTCGGACTGATCAAAGCGGCCGACAACTTTGACGAAACCCGCGGGTTTGCTTTTTCAACCTATGCCGTACCGGTCATTCTCGGCGAAATCAGGAGGATTTTTCGTGACGGCGGTTCGGTAAAAATCGGTCGGACGCTGAAAGAGCGTTCCCGTATTGCCTTAAAAGTCAAGGGAGAACTTTCGGCAAAGCTCGGAAGAGAAGCCACGATCAGCGAGCTTGCAAAGGAACTTGACATTGAGGTTTCCCAGGCGGCGGAGCTGATCACCGTATCAATGCCGACGGTGTCGCTGACAAGCTGTTTCGAAGATCACGACGAACAGCAGTTTGATATCCCGACCGAATCCCACGAGCAGGAGGTTTCAGACAAGCTTGCCTTGCGGGCGGTTCTTGACTCCCTTGAAGAAAAGGACAGAACCTTGATCGAGCTTCGCTATTTTTCGGGGCTCACCCAGGCCAAAACAGCGGACCGGTTGGGTATGTCGCAGGTTCAGGTGTCAAGAAGAGAAAAAGCCATTCTCAGCAAGATGCGTGAAAGCATGATCTGACGCCGATTCTTACGGTATAGTGGAAATTTTTTTGAAAGTGTGCTATACTGTTAAAAAAAGACGATCTATAAAAACGCAGAACTTTTTTTGTAGATCGCCGATGTAAGGAGAATCAGCGTGAAAAAGTTCAAGACGTTTTGCGTATTTGTTCTTGCGGTTGCCGTTATAGCAAGTCTCAGTGCCTGCTCGTCAAAAAAAGCGGGCATCACTTCCTATCCCTACGAATCCTTAAAATCTACGGTTTCAAAGGCGACAGACAAAAAATATTATGTTTCCCAAAGCGACAGAAATTCTCTTGAGAAGATCACCTCTGCCGGCACAAGCCGGATCTATTTTGACCAAAAGACCTACGGCGTCAGTATTTATGACCTCAACAGCAAAAAGCTCTGGAGCAGTCTTCCGGAAACCTACCGTTCCGAACAACCGTCCGTCGTAAGCCTTGACATTGTGGCAAACGGAAAAATCTACACCCTTTCTTCCCAGACCGACTGCGTTGCACAAAAAGGTGCGCTTTATGAAAAGGACAAAAACAGCGTAACGGTCAATTACAGCTTCCGTAAATCGCTCGACAACGGCGTAAGAATCAGCCTTACCGTTCCCGTTGTTTTCAAAACTGAGCAAGGCGTGCTTTCGGTCAGCGTTGACTGCGGAAAAATCGAAAACGAGGATAACTCCGACAGCGTTTATGTCCGTTCTCTTTCTCTTTTAAATTATTTCGGTGCCACAAGTGCCGGAACGGACGGCGACTTCCTGTTTGTTCCCGACGGCTGCGGTGCTGTTATCGACACAAGCAAAACAGCCGACAAGTTTACCCCCGTCACCGTCCCGATGTACACGTCTGACGGCGGTAAGTATCTTGCCAAAGTGCCGTGCTTTGCTATAAAATCCGGCAACAGTGCCTTTGCGGCCGTTATTGAAAGCGGTGACGCCATCAGCGAGCTCACTGTGGACAGAGCCGAAAAAAAAGACGGCTACAACCGTATCGGTGCTGTCTTTCATCTGACAGAAACCGAAACCGATAAGCAGACGAAAACGCTCCTTGTGTCCGATCACTCTTACGACGGCGAAATCAAAATCTCCTATCGGTTCCTGTCCGGCGATGCGGCGGACTATCCGGGAATTGCTTCCGCCTGCCGCGAAGCGCTGACAAGAAACGGCGTTCTGAATTTCAGTTCCGACGCCGAACAAGCGGAAATGCCCCTTCTTCTTCAGCTTTCCGGAAGCGACTACGCCCCGGCAAACGGCAAGCTGACTTCTCTCACAAGCTTCAATGAAGCGCAGGAGATCCTTTCTCTTTTGCGGGGCAAGGGAATCGGCAATATGTACGTTCGCTACTGCGGCATTTTTTTCGACGGACCGCTTCAGTCCTCCCTCTCCGAGCTGAAGCTTTCCTCTGCTCTCGGCTCCAAGTCGGATTTCCGGGATCTGCTTGATTATGCTTTGTCCCAAAACATAAAAATCTTCGCCGACGCCAACCTTGTCTCGGGCAAGGACAACAAAAAAAGTAAATCCGCTGTTTCTCTATCCGGCGAGGCGGCCGCAGCTTCATACAGCGGGCTTACATCTTTTTCAGCCTCAGGCAATGTAAGCACTCGTCTGATTTCACCTGACCAAATCGAAAGCAGTACAAACCGTATCATTGCCTTCGGCAGAGACAGAAATCTTGACGGTATCTCCCTGTCGGACGCAGGAAAGCTTCTCTACTCCGATTTCTGCGCCGAAAACGGTACCGACCGCCAGGCTGTCCGCTCCCTTATCGCATCCGAGTCCGATGCGGTTTCCTCCAGTCTTTCGCTGATGGTGGACTCGCCTGCGGTTTACAGCTTAAAATACGCTTCGGCAGCCGTCAATCTTCCCGATAACAGTGAGGTCGGAAAACTCGAAAACACCACGGCGGTTCCGTTTTTGCAGATTCTTCTTCACGGTCTTTGCGATTATTCGGGGAAACCGTTAAACCTTTACAACAACTTTGAATCCGGGCTGTTGAGAGCGGTCGAATACGGAGAGATTCCCTCGTTTGTTCTTTATTACAAGGATCTTTCAAACGGTAAAAAGAGCGATTCGTATTATTACATGAACAGTGCAGCCAATGCACAGATTGCCTATCAAAGAATGAGCGCCGTTTTATCGGGACTCGGCGGAAAAGCCATCACCGATCACTACAAGGTCAAAAGTAAGGTATACTGTACCGAATACGGCGGAAATATCAGCGTTTATGTCAATTACCGCGACACCGACGTCACGGTCAACGGCGTCACCATCGGAGCAAGAGACTTTGTCAAGGTCGGATAACCCACCCCGGTGATATAAACGACCAAGCAGAAGTCCTCCGGCGAAATGCCGGACACGGCTTCTGCTTTTTTGTTTGCATAAATAAACCCATATTTCGCATAAATAAACCCATATTTATAAAAGCAACCGTCAATCTGCGTTGTAAAACGCCTGATGGTCAGACAGCTGTTTTTCCTATAAGCACCTGAATTTATGTTGTTTTTTATACACAGCCAAATTCTTTGTATAATTTGTTACATTATGTCGACTCTGTTTATGAAAAATTCATAAATTTACTATTTTTTCATAAAAATTTTTAATTTTGTTTACCGATTGAACATACATGATTAACAGAACTTAAACTGTATTTATATACAATATAACCATAAAAAGCTGTGTTTCTATTATACTTTTCAGCTTTTTATCCAAAAAAAACATGAAAAAGGAGCGAAAACCATGCTGCCTGCACCGGAACAAAACAACTGTTATGACTACCTTAGAAAATGCACTTCCATTTACGGCGATGTTTATATGATGCAGCATTTCGGCGTGATGTACCGTAAGTCCGAAATGTTCCGAGATATTGAATCGCTTGCTGCCTACTTTTACCACGATCTCGGGCTTCGGAAGGGCGATGTTTACACGATTTTTATGCCCACAACCGTCCAAAGTATTCTTGCTTTTTATGCGCTGAATAAAATCGGTGTCATCGTCAGTATGGTACATCCGCTGATGGCAACGGAATTTCTTCAGGAACAAATGGAGTACACCCATTCAAAAGGCGTGATGGTTCTTGACCTTCTGGCAAAGGATCATATTGATACGATCAATAAAAGCGGACTGCCGTGCCTTGTTTGCTGCAGCTCGGATTATTCCGAGGGGTATAAGCGTTACGGCTCAAAGTTTGCCGAAGGCATTGTCAAAAAAGTTTTCACAAAGTACAAGAACGCCTATTACTATAAAGACGCCCTGAAAACAACCTCAAGCGTTAAAGGCGAAATCAACAACGGCGACGATATCGCCGTTTATCTCAACGGCGGCGGTACGACAGGCAAAAGTAAGACCATCAAGCTGACCAGCAAGGCGCTCAACGAGCTTACCTGCCGCGTATCCGACATTGACGAAATTCATGAGCCGGGAGAAGAAGCGGAAATCATTGTTTTGCCGCTTTTCCATTGCTTCGGACTGGTTATCGCCGTCCATATGGCTCTTTGTAACAGCGCACGGCTGATTCCGATGATGCAGTTTGATGCAAAAATTTTCGTTCGTCTGATGAAGAAGTATAAAATCGTCGGCTTCGGCGGTATTCCTCTGATGTTCCAGAAGCTGATGAGACAAAAAGGCTTCGACGGACCTCATCTGAAGAATATCCGGATGATGTTCTGCGGCGGCGACGATATTTCCGAAAGCTTTATTGAAGAATACAATGCACTCTTTGAAAAATGGGGCGCAACCGGACGGCTTCGTCAGGGCTACGGACTGACGGAAATCGGTTCTGTCTGCTGTACGAATACCAACGATGATTTCCGCAAAGGCTCCATCGGAAAAGCCATAAGAGGCGTAAATATCGAAATCTGGGACGATGACCATAAGCGGGTTCCGAACGGTACCGTCGGTGAATTTGTCATTTCCGGACCGACCATCATGTCGGGCTATTACACCGAAAACGAAAAAGACGATTACGGCCTTTACACCGACGAAAAGGGAACGAAATGGGTCCTTTCCGGCGACCTCGGATATGTCGATGACGACGGCTATTTCTACTTTTCCGGAAGAAAGAAGAGACTGATTATTATTGCCGGCTATAATGTATATCCCTCCGATATTGAAAAACTCGTCGGCGATATGCCGTTTATTAAAGACTGCTGCGCTGTCCAGGGCTGGGACAACGGCAGGTCAATGGTAAGGCTTTATGCTTCTTTGCGTCAGTCCGGTGATGAAGAGGAATACAAGCAAAAGATCCGGGAAGCATGTGAAAGTAATTTCTCGAAATTCTATGTACCCAGAGACATTGTTTTCATGGACGAGCTTCCTCAGACGCCGCTGATGAAGATTGACTTTATGAAGCTTACAAAGGCTGATCCGGAGAAAATCAGAGCCACAAGAAAGGCTCCTTAAAATTGCGTGAATTCCCAAAGTAAATTCCATTAATCTCAGGAAATGGATTTTACCTTGGGAAAACAGTGGAATTTAGTTTGAGAAAAACAAAAAAGCAACCTAACATAAGTTGCTTTTAGAAGAAAACCGTTCAATTTGAGTACAACAATAAAGCCTGATTTACAGTTTCTCAGGCTAAATTCCACACATAGTGGAAATTACTTTGAGAAAGCGAAACAACTATTGTCCGCCATCCTTGACAAATATCGCGTAATGTGTATTTCGAAATTACCGAAGGCGGGAAACTCAAAAATGAGCATTCAAAACTCGCTTTCGATATTATTATAACACATCAAACGGTATTAGTCAAGGACGCTTTGCGCCGCCTACGGCGGTGGCTCACCGGAAGCCGATAACCCTCAGGCTCAAAATCTAAAAATGAGCAACTTTTCCCAGACTAAATTCTACCGCATTTTGCTTCCCAACGTAAATTCCACTTTAAACTCCACTGTGGAATTTACTTTGGGAATTCACTCTCCTTAAAATTGTTACACTTTGTCAGCATTTGAGATTTACAACCATAAAGTTTTATGCTATAATGTTTAGAAATAAACAACTGTCTGACCGTTTGGTTTTTCGGTTTACGATCGTTTGAAGAAGGAGACTCAAAAAATGATTACAATCAATTCTCTGATGTGTAAAGGCTGCGGTTACTGCATTCAGTTCTGTCCGAAGCACATTCTTGAAATGGGTAAGCAGAGAAGTCAGAAAGGCTTTTTCTACCCGATGAACATTGACGCTGACAAATGTACTTCGTGCGCCGTTTGTGCCTTAATGTGTCCGGAGGGTGCAATCGAAGTCACCTTAGCCAAAGGAAGCAATTAAAAGGAGGAAAAAAGATGGAAAAAAGATTTATGAAGGGCTGTGAAGCGATTGCCGAAGCGGCCGTAAGAGGCGGCTGCCGTTTCTTTGCCGGCTATCCGATCACTCCTCAGAATGAAATTCCCGAGTATCTTTCCTGGAGACTTCCCGAGGTCGGCGGCGCATTTGTTCAGGGCGAAAGCGAAGTTGCTTCCATCAATATGGTCTACGGCGCCTCCGCATCGGGTAAAAGAGCGATGACAAGCTCATCCGGTCCGGGCATCAGCCTGAAAGCCGAAGGCATTTCGTACCTTGCTTCCGCTCAGCTTCCTGCCGTTATTGTCAATGTTTCAAGAGGCGGTCCGGGTCTCGGCTCAATTCAGCCGGCACAGTCCGACTATCTTCAGGCGACAAAGGCTTTAGGTCACGGCGGTTTCCGCGCGATGGTTTTCGCCCCCGCAACACTTCAGGAAGCGGTAGACGTGGTGTATGACGCATGGGAATACGCTGAAAGAGACAGAGGTCCCGTGCTTATTTTAATGGACGGCTGTCTCGGTGCCATTATGGAGGAGGTTACGCTTCCGCCAATGAAAGAAGTAAATTTCAACAACACCGAGGATTGGTGCCTTGCAAGAGTCAACGGACGTGAGGATTCCCACATGATCACACCGATCCTGCCCGAGCCCGCGCTTGAAATGCTCAACAAATTCAAGGGCATGACCTACAAGGGCTGGGAACTGAACGACGTTAAGGTTGAAGAATATATGACGGACGATGCCGAATATGTTGTTGTCGCTTACGGAATCGCCGCAAGAGTGGCAAAAGAAGCCGTCAACACCTTAAGAGCCGAAGGCGTAAAAATCGGGTTGATCCGTCCGATCACGCTGTATCCGTTCCCGAAAAAGAGCCTTGACGGACTCAACTATGACCGGGTCAAGGGCATCATTGATATTGAAATGACCATCCCTGCCCAGATGCGTGACGACATCGAGCTTCAGGTCAAAGACCGCTGTTCCGTATATGAATACGGTCGTTCGGGCGGTATGCTTCTTGACGATGAAGGCGTACTCGGCGCCATCAGAGATATTATCAAGGAAGGAGAATAATCATGCCGGAATATAAAAGACCCTCATCACTTAAACCCATGATAACAAGCTATTGCCCGGGCTGTATGCACGCTCTTGCGACCAGGCTTGTTGCCGATGTTATCGGCGAGCTTGATCAGGTAGACAATGCCATCAATGTTGTTTCGGTCGGTTGCTCCGCCCTGAATCTTTATACCTGGAGCGGAGATGTAATCGGTGCCGCTCACGGACGCGCGCCGGCGGTTGCAACGGGTTTGAAGCGCTGCTTACCCGACAGACTTGTTTTCACTTATCAAGGCGACGGCGACCTTGCCGCAATCGGTCTTGCCGAAATCATGTCGGCGGCCAACAGAGGCGAAAACTTTACCGTAATTTTCGCCAACAACCAGACCTATGGCATGACGGGTGGTCAGATGGCCCCGACAACGCTGATCGGTCAGAAAACCACCACAACCATTTACGGACGCGATCCGCAAACAACCGGTTACCCGCTTCAGATGTGTGAGCTGATTTCCGTTCTCAAAGCGCCCGTCTTTGTGGCAAGATATGCTCTCAATTCACCCAAAGGTGTTGCAGACGCCAAAAAAGGCATCAAAAAAGCCTTTGAACTTCAGATGGCCGGCAAGGGTTTCACCTTTGTTGAACTTTTGACGAACTGTCCGACGAACTGGGGCATGGCGCCGCTAAAAACGCTCGAATATATGAACACAAACACGATCCCGTACTTTAAGCCGGGCATCTATAAGGACGAGGAGGGCGAAGTAAAATGAAGAAATCATTTGTCTTTTCAGGCTCAGGCGGTCAGGGAATCATGAGCGCCGGCATCATGCTTGCCCATACTGCGATCGACATGAATAATCATTCGACCTTCCTTCCCGAATACGGTCCGGAGCAGCGGGGCGGCAGTGCAAAATGTACCGTTATCATCAGCGACGACGAAATTATCTCTCCGCTCACCAAAAAGTGTGACACGCTTGTTGCTATGAACGAACAGGCTTATGCAAAATTTGCCGAATCCATCAAAGAGGGCGGACTGCTTGTTATCAACTCAAGCCGAATCAAATCTGAACCCGACCGGAATGATGTGAAAATTCTTGCTGTTCCCGTCGACGATGTTGCGTTGGAGCTTGGCTCGGTAAAGGTAGCCAACACGGTCATCATCGGTGCTCTCATCGGTGCGACCGGTATTGTCAGCAAGGAAGTATTCATAAAGAGTCTTGAGGATAAATTCAAGACCAAAAAGCCCGAGGTACTCGAGCTGAATCTGAAAGCGCTTGAAAAGGGAATCGCTTACGGTGAAGCCCATAAAAACTGATAACATTTTGCGAAAAAGCGTCCTTTGAAATCCGAAAGGATCAAAGGACGCAAAAAAATGCCTGCCGTGAAATCAATCACGGCAGGCATTGATTTTATCGGTTGCTTATTCTTCGGTCGGCTCGTCTTCGTCAAGAATTTCGAATTCGATATCTGCGCCGCAGTTCGGGCACTGACAAACGCCGTCGTCATCGATGCAGTCAAGATCAATGCAAACGTCCTCTTCACAAGCGGGACAATGGATTTCGACGCAATCACAGTCGCAGTCATCGTCACAGCAGCAATCGCAATCGTCGTCGCCGTATACGAAACCTTCTACGTCACCGAGATCCTCGTCAATTTCTTCAACATAGTCGGAAAGATCCTCAAAATCTTCCTCCATGTCGCTGATCTCCGATGCGATCTCATCAAGTGTGTCAACGATAGCGGAAAAGAGCTTGCCTTCCTTGCTGTCGTCGTCAATGTCAAGACCTTCCATAAGGCCTCTTAAATATGCAACTTTTTCTGATACTGACATAAGTTATCATCCTTTCAAGTGAATTTCCGGCTTTTGCGTGAACAGGATCAGGCTCTGCCCATGTATTCGCCGGTTCTTGTGTCAATCTGAATCATTTCGCCCTCATCAATGAAAAGGGGAACCTTAACCTCTGCGCCGGTCTCAAGCGTAGCGGGCTTTGTTGTGTTGGTAGCGGTGTCGCCCTTGAAGCCGGGATCGGTCTTGGTAACCTGAAGCTCAACAAAGTTCGGCGGCTCAACACCGAAAACGTTGCCTTTGTAAGAAAGGATCTTACAGACCATGTTTTCCTTTACGAACTTGAAGTTGTCGGAAAGCTCGCTCTTGCCGATCGGGATAAGCTCATAGCTTTCGGGATCCATGAAATAGTAAAGATCGCCGTCGTTGTAAGAATATTCCATATCCTTTCTTTCAACAAAAGCGGTCGGGAACTTATCGCTGGGGTTAAAGGTACGCTCAACGACAGAACCTGTGATGACGTTTCTGACCTTTGCACGGACAAAAGCCGCACCCTTACCGGGCTTTACGTGTTGAAATTCAATAATCTGAAGTACGTTACCGTCCATTTCGAACGTAACGCCGTTTCTGAAATCTCCTGCTGATACCATTTGATATTCCTCCGAGTATATAGTTTACCCGTTTATTTTATAACAATCCGTCTCTTTTTTCAAGTCTTTATTGAAAAAACATCGGCCGATAAGCAAATTTTGGCAGGGGAAATGCCGAATTCTGACATTTTTCTTACTATTTTGATATTTTTCTTTCGTTCGGGTTGTTTTTATGGTATAATTTCAAAAATGATGAAAGGCGATCTCTAAGAACTCCAGACATTTGGCATAGTGCACAAATGATGTCGGATTGAAGCAGACGAAAGCCAAATCCGATACGCCTGAAATCAAATATTTCACGCACATCGCAACACTTTTCACCTTGACATACGTCAGTATGCCTGCAGCTCAAAGCGTTACGCTGTACGCAAAATATTTGCTTTCAGGTTCTGCG
>JALEYA010000128.1 GCA_022779945.1 Oscillospiraceae bacterium
GAAAAAATCAACAACAGCGGCATCGGCCCCGGCGGACTCGGCGGAAAGACAACCGCTCTTGCCGTCAATATCAACACTTATGCAACCCACATTGCCGGTCTGCCCGTTGCCGTCAATATCTGCTGCCACGTCAACAGACACGCAGTAAGAGAGATATGAGGTGAACACGATGGATAAGAAAATTGTAAAGGTACCTTTAAGCAAAGAGGACGCAAAGAGCCTCAAGACAGGTGACTATGTATATCTCACCGGCACCATTTATTCCGCCCGTGACGCCGCTCACAAAAGAATGAGCGAAGCGCTTGCAAACGGCGAAAAGCTTCCGCTTGACGTGGAGGGCAACGTTATTTATTACATGGGACCCTCCCCGGCAAGAGAGGGCAGACCCATCGGCTCGGCAGGCCCGACCACCTCCGGCAGAATGGATCCGTATGCGCCGCAGCTTCTTGATTTAGGCCTTCGCGGTATGATCGGCAAAGGCAAGAGAACCAAAGAGGTTCGTGACGCTGTTGTCAGAAACGGTGCCGTTTACTTTGCCGCTGTCGGCGGAGCAGGCGCCCTTCTTTCCCACTGCATCAAGTCCAGCGAAGTGATCGCTTACGACGACTTAGGTCCCGAAGCGATCCGCAAGCTTGAAGTGGAAGAGCTTCCGGCGGTTGTCGTTATGGACAGCACAGGCGACGACCTTTATATTTCCGCTGTTGCGAAGTATAAGAAGGACTGATAGGAATATAATAAAAACACCGCCGTTTGTGAAAAAGCGGCGATGTTTTTTGCTTGATATATTGACAAATATCGATACGTCGAGTATAATACATACAAATAGTGATAGGAGGTGATCGGCTTGGCGCTTGACGAAAGAAAAACCGCTGTGGTTTTCAAAGCATTCTGTGATGAAAACCGTATCCGGATTCTGAAACTTCTTTCAACCGGTGAAAAATGTGCCTGCCGACTGCTCGAAGAATTGGATATTACGCAGCCGACCCTTTCTCATCACATGAAAATCCTTTGCGATTCCGGGATTGTCGTCGGACGGAAAGAGGGCAAATGGATGCACTACTCGATTTCTCGTGAGGGTTCGGAAGTCGCTGCTCAATATCTGAAAGAGCTTACAAAGGTTAACGGTTCAGAAAAAGACAAGCCGTGCTGTGAAAAGTAATCGTACACTTTTCCTCACGGCTCACTTAAAGTACATTATATCGATACATTTCAATTTAACTATATAAAAGGAGCTTTTATGGAAACAATGAAAACAGTATGGGATTTCCTGCAAAACGAAATTCTCGGCATGAATTGGCTGAATCGGCTAATCAATACGATTCTGAGTACCTGCGGACTTGACACAACGAGCAGAATCGGTGGCAGTATCCGTTTTTTTCTTTACGATACGGTTAAAATTGTTGTTCTGTTATGTGTTCTGATTCTTATAATTTCGTATATTCAGTCGTTTTTTCCGCCGGAACGGACAAAAAAGATTCTCGGACGGTTTCACGGAATCGGGGCGAATATCATTGCCGCCCTCTTAGGTACGGTTACACCGTTTTGCTCCTGCTCGTCGATTCCGCTTTTTATCGGGTTTACGAGTGCCGGACTTCCGCTCGGGGTTACGTTTTCGTTCCTTATTTCCTCACCGATGGTTGACCTCGGAAGTCTTGTGTTACTGATGAGCATTTTCGGGTGGAAAGTTGCGGTTGTTTATGTTGTGCTCGGTCTTGTGATTGCGGTTGCGGGCGGCACGCTGATTGAAAAATTGCACCTTGAGAATCAAGTTGAAGAATTTATCCGCAACGGTCATGCAATTGATGTTCCGCAGGAAGAACTGCAGGTGAAAGACCGACTCCGTTATGCGGCACAGCAGGTTGCGGCAACCTTGAAAAAGGTAATCCTGTATATCCTCCTCGGCGTCGGAATCGGTGCAGTCATTCACAACTGGATTCCCGAAGATTTTATTGTGAAAGTTCTCGGCGATAACAACCCGTTCGGTGTGATTCTCGCAACAGTAGCAGGCGTTCCGATGTATGCGGATATTTTCGGCACCATTCCGATCGCCGAAGCGTTACTTGCAAAAGGCGCTTTACTCGGAGTCGTTCTGTCCTTTATGATGGCGGTTACCACGCTGTCCGTGCCGTCAATGATTATGCTCAGAAAGGCTGTCAAACCGAAGCTGCTCGGTATTTTTATTGCAATCTGTACGATGGGTATTATCGTTGTCGGATATTTCTTCAACGTGATTCAAAATTTTATTATTTAATTTCGGAGGTAATGATTATGTCACTGTTTCATTTCGGAAGGAAAAAGGAAGAAAAGAAGGAGATTGTTTGCGCTTGCGGCGGTTGCTGTGAAAGCGAAGTCAAAAGCAATTGCTGTGCTGAGGCGACAAGCGGAATCAACAGCATTAAAGTTTTAGGCGCAGGGTGTAAATCCTGTCATGCGCAATACGAAAATGTTAAGGACGCGGTGAAATCAACGGGATTGTCTGTTGAAGTAGAGTATATCACCGATATGCAGAAAATCATGGAATACGGTGTGATGAGTATGCCGGCTATTGTGATCAACGAAAAGGTTGTTTCAATGGGAAAGGTGCTCAAAGCGGCTGAAGTTGAAAAACTGCTGCATCAATCGGATCGCTGAAACAAGGGAACACGATAGCTGTTCAGATTTTATCTCACTATGAAAAAACCGACCGCCTTTCGGCGGTCGATCTGATATCTGATGTCTAAAATCTAAAATCTGAATTTATACACATCCTTGTTCAAGCATTGCTTCCGCAACCTTTAAGAAGCCGGCGATGTTGGCACCTGCCATGTAGTTGCCCGGCATACCGTATTCCTTGGCGGCGGAATCACAGGAAGCGAAAATGTTCTTCATGATGTCACGAAGTCTTGAGTCAACCTCTTCGAATGTCCAGGAAAGACGA
>JALEYA010000137.1 GCA_022779945.1 Oscillospiraceae bacterium
AAGTGGATTTCGAAGCAGTACAAAGCCGATGCCGACGAGTGGGGTGTATTTGACGCCAACCGTTGGGACAACTTCTATAAGTGGCTTTCCGACAACAAACTTGTTGAAAAGAGACTGGAAAAAGGCACAGGCTTCACGAACGATTTCATTCAGTAAGGACTGAGCACCGATGGGATTTTTGAAAACCGAAGAAATATCGAAAAGCTTCGGCGAAAAAAAGATAATCGAAAATATCAGTATTCACCTTGACGAGGGCGAGCTTGTCTCTCTTTTAGGCGTGAGCGGAAGCGGAAAAACAACGCTTTTCAACTGCATTTCGGGTTTATACAAGCCCGACAGCGGACGGGTGCTTTTAAACGGCGAGGACATGACCGGAAAGCCCGGTAAAATCAGCTATATGCTCCAAAAGGACCTGCTTTTGCCGTATTACACCGTGCTTGATAATGTTGCCCTGCCGCTTGTCATCAAGGGCATGAAAAAGAAGCAGGCAAGAGAAAAGGCACAGCCGCTATTTGCCGAATTCGGGCTTAATGGCACCGAAAACCACTATCCCGCCGAGCTTTCGGGCGGCATGAGACAGCGCGCGGCGCTTCTTCGGACGTATCTTACCTCGGACGGTGTGGCTCTTCTTGATGAGCCGTTCAGCGCACTTGACACGATCACGAAAAGTGCGATTCACGAATGGTACCTTGATATCATGCAGAAAATCAGGCTGTCTACCCTCTTCATCACGCACGACATTGACGAGGCGATCCTGATTTCGGACAGAATCTACATTCTCTCGGGTGCGCCCGGCGTAATCAGCGACGAAATCACGATCGACGAAAAGAAGCCGCGGACAAACGACTTCACGCTGACACCGGAGTTCATCGCATTTAAAAAAAGAATCATCGAGTCGCTAAGACTCCATAACTGAAAAGCAACCACCTGTCACATCGGACGGGTGGTTGTTCTCATATGGTTCGGTCATCTGTTCTGGCATTACATTTTTGAAACCTGAAGATCAAATTCTTCACACAGCTCTTTTCTGTACAAAAAGGGTGCGAAAGCCGCACCCAGACTGATATTTGTTTTGATTGTTGATATCTGACTTACGACACCTTGAAATTCGGCTCACCCAGAAGCAGAACACCCGGTGCGACATACTTCACAAGCAGCTTTTCGATTTTCGGCGGAAGCGGGAAACCGGAAAAATCCATATAGTGTGCCGCTAAATTCGGCATATCGGGGAACGAGTCGTTTTTGATTCTGATTTTCTTTTCGTCGGAAAAATCAAAAATAAGGCGGCGGACGTGGCAGGTCTGCTCAAGACGAACCAGCACGGTCAGCTCTTTTTCCTTTGTCCATGCGGCTTTTGAGCAGGCGGTGTAATTCAGTCCGGCAAGCACCACATCGGAATATTCATACCGGTTATGCATACCGAGCTTGATTTTGTTTATGTAAAGACCCTCATTCCAGGTCAGGTACAGATTTTCTCCCTCAAGGCTCAGCGAGAAGCGGTCGATATGTCCGATTGCCTCGTCCATAACGGTCGTGACAGTGGCGTTGAGCATGGAAGCAAAAGAGGACGAATGCGTTTTCAATACCCGATGATTGTAATAATGCTCAAGCTCCGTATTGCGTTCGGTTTCCGGCAGATCGTCCTTGTCGCCGAGGGACGAAAGAAGATCCTGAAGCTTTTCTTCGTATTCGGCCACCGGCTCGTCCCAAAGGGTTTCAAACATCTCATTGATTGCGTCGGAAAGATGCTCGTCCTTTGAAATTCCGCTTGCAAGCGTCAGCACGGTGTCCTTACCCTTAAAGACATAGCCGAACTGGCCGTGAAGTCCGTAGGCTCTGTATGTGTCGGGCAGCGAGGTCTGCCAGAAGCCGTAGCCATAGCCCATGGTGTTGTCAATGTGACCGCGCTTGACGGTCGGCACCTGATAAGACGTCGCTTCTTCGACCCATTTTTCGGAAAGGATCTGCTTGCCGTCCCACTTTCCGTTCTGCGCATAGCAAAGCATGATCTTCGAAACGTCCTCAACGCTTAAGTACAGTCCCCAGCCGCCGGCGGCATAGCCGAACTTATCGGTTTCCCAGACAGGCTTTTCGATTCCGAGCGGCTCAAACAGTCTCGGATAAAGGAAGTCAACCAGCGTTTCGCCGTACACACGGCTGATGATCGCAGAGAGCATATAGAAGTTATCGTTCAGATACATGAACACCTTGCCTGGCTTTGCAACAGACGGAGAATCGAAAAAAATCTTTACCCAATCCTTATCGTGCCGGTTTTTTGCCATTCCAATCAGCTTACCCGAAGTCATGGTTACAAGGTGGCGGACGGTGATATCAGCATTCTTGCCCCTTTTTCCGTATTCAGGGAAGAACATACAAATGGAATCGTCCAGACTGATTTTCCCTTCATCAACCGCAAAGCCAAGCGCCGTCGCTGTGACAGATTTTGAAAGGGAGTACATGATATGCTTCGTTTCGTTGCTGTATGGTGTGTGACAGCCTTGCGCTACCACCTTTCCGTTTTTTAAAAGCATCATGCTATTGACCCCGAGATCTTCTTCTTCACATCTCATAATAAAATCGTAAACCGCTTTCGGATTGATTCCGTTTTCACAGCAAGTGCCGCAATCCAGCCGTTTTACCGCTTCTTTCATTTTATCGCCCCTTTATTCGAAAAATATCGGCGGCAGAAACAACATTTTTGCCGCCGACTCTTAATAGATTTTAGCATAAAGTTCATAAAAAATCAACAGAAAGCGGAAATTCCTGTACAATTATAACAATTCTCTGTCATTTTGGAAATTTCACGGCAACAAAACATAAAAAAATCCGCCGTATTTGCAGAAAAGGCATATACAGCGGTACATTTTAGCATTTGACAATTTCCAGGATCTCTTCAGGTTTGTCAATAATGTATTTCGGACTGTTCCGTTTCAGGACATCGGGATCACGGTAGCCCCACGTCACGGCGATGCAGTCAAGTCCGGCATTGTTTGCGGTCTGAACATCGACCTCACTGTCGCCGACATAAACGCAATCTGCGGGTTCAACATTCATTTCCCGCATCGCTTTCAGCACATTCTTCGGGGCGGGTTTACGCTCGCTTTCATCGAGGACACCGAAAGCGCAGGTCAGCCGATCACCGAAAAAGTCCTTGCAAAGCCCCACAACGCCTGAATGAAGCTTATTGGAAACGACCGAGGTCTTGATTCCGTCGGCTTTCAGCGCATCCAACAGCGGCAAGATTCCGCCATACGGCTTTGTGGTGTCAAACATATGCTTAAGATAATGCGTCCGGAAGCTTTCGAAGCAGCAGTCAAATTCCTGCTGACCGATCCCGTCGGGGGTGGCTCGCTGCATCAGCTTAATGACACCGTTTCCGATAAAATCACGGACCTCTTTTACGGTTCTTTCGGGATAACCGCAGTCTTTCAATGCGAAATTAACACTTGCCGCAAGATCGTCAAGGGTATTCAGCAGCGTTCCGTCAAGGTCAAAAATTACAGCTTTGTACATGGTTTCAGACTTCCTTTTTCTTGGTATAATATCATATTCCGGGGCAGACAGCGCATGATAGCAAGCTGAGTGCCCGAGCCGGTCGCATGGCGACTCCAATGCCGGGGTGCACAGTACTTAATTGATAATTGAGTGCCAGAGCCGTAAGTTGAGCGACAAATTTTAGTTTGTCGGGATAAAAGCCGTCCCCTTTGGGGAAGGTGGCGGCGAAGCCGTCGGAAGGGGTTCTGACCTCTACCTCTCTGTTTATCTTATCAATCGGTCAGTCGGTTCTTTTCT
>JALEYA010000152.1 GCA_022779945.1 Oscillospiraceae bacterium
TTTTCGACCCGCAGTTTTTTCCTCGCCCTCAAGGCGAGAAAAAACTCGGCTGAGAAAATGCGCACTAAAAGAACTTCTTTGTTTACTTTCTTTTTCGTCTGAAAGAAAGTAAATGCCCGCGCGGCATTAGCGCAAAGGTAGCAAGATAGAAGAAGTTATAGCAGAAGAGAACCGACTGACCGATAGATAAGATAAACGGAGCGGTGGAGGTCAGAACCCCTTCCGACGGCTTCGCCGCCACCTTCCCCAAAGGGGACGGCTTTTATCCCGACAAACTAAAATTTACCGCTCAACTCACGGCTCGGGCACTTAGCTTTCAATCAAGCGCCCTGCGCCCCGGCATTGGCGTCGCCTTGCGACCAAACTAAAATCCACACAGACCTTATACGTGTAAGTGCGCATTACGAATTCACTGCGCTTCATTATCAGATTCACGTTCTGTAATCTCCGTTAATCTTCACATAGTCATATGTCAGGTCACAGCCCCATGCCGTTGCTTCGGCTTCTCCGCTGTTTAAAGCGATATTGACCGTGATTTCCTTTTCAAGTAAGATTTCCTTTGCCTTTTCTTCGGAAAAATCGATCCCTCTTCCGTTTTTGCAAACCGCAATTTCGCCCTTCGGTGAGGAGAACCCGACATCAATCTTGTTGACATCCACGTCCGCCTTGCTGTACCCGATGGCACAAAGCACACGACCCCAGTTGGCGTCTGCGCCGAACATCGCCGCCTTGAAAAGTGACGAACAAATCACGCTTTTGGCAACCGTTTTCGCCGTTTTTTCGTCCGAAGCGGAGCTGACACAGCATTCAAGAAGCTTGGTCGCGCCCTCTCCGTCGCCGGCAATCATTCGGCAAAGTCTGACCGTGACGCTGTTCAGGGCTTTCATGAATTCCGAAAAATCCTCGCCCTCGGCTGTGATTTCGGCGTTTTCCGCCATGCCGTTTGCCATAACGACAACCATATCGTTGGTGGAAGTATCTCCGTCAACACTTACCATGTTGAACGTACTCTGAATGTCGCTCGACAGCGCTTTCTGAAGCATCTCACTGCTGACAGCGGCATCGGTCGTGATGAAAACAAGCATCGTCGCCATATCGGGGTGAATCATACCCGAGCCTTTGGCAATTCCGCCGATATGACAGACCTTTCCGCCGACCGTGAATTCAACCGCCGCCTGTTTTTCAACGGTGTCGGTGGTCATAATCGCCCGGTTGCACTCGGTGCTGTTGTCCCCCAGGCTGTCTTTCAGATTTTGCATGTTCTTTTCAATCGGTTCAATGTCAAGCGGCTGACCGATGACACCCGTTGAAGCAACAACCACGTCCTTTGCGTCGATGCCGAGCGTTTCGGCTGTCAGCTGACACATTGTTTCGGCTATTTCCTCGCCGCCGAGGTTGCAGGTGTTGGCATTTCCGCTGTTGCAGATAATCGCCCGGGCATATCCGTCGCTGATGTTGTTTTTCGTTACGATCAAAGGCGCACCTTTGACTAAATTTGTGGTGTAGACTGCGGCGGTGTTCGCCTTTTTCTCGCTCACAATTAAAGCAAGGTCTTTTTTGGATTTGTTTTTGCGGATTCCGGCGTGAATTCCTCCGGCAGTAAATCCTTCTGCGGCACAAACGCCGCCGTCAATTTCTTTTATCATAGCTATTCTCCGTTATTCGTTTTTCATATGGTTTTCACATAATTTATCACAAGATCAAGACACTGAACCGCCGCGCCCGAAGCCCCTTTGCCGAGGTTGTCGTACCGTGCGGTAAGCAATATTCTGTCCTCGTTTCCGAAAACACCGATCTGCATTTTGTCGGTGCCCGAAAGCGTGTTGCTGTCAAGAAAGCCACCGTCGGCCATCTCCTCACAATATTCGATGTTCATGGTGCCGTCGTATTTTTCTTTGTAAATTTCTTTTATCGTTTCGGCGGTTGCGCCGTTTTCAAGCTGACTTTTGAAAAGCGGTACGGTGACGAGCATACCCGAATAAAAGTCGGAAACGATCGGACAGAAAACCGGAGCGTTCTTCAGCCCCGTGATTTTTGTCATTTCGGGAAGATGCTTGTGCGTCTGAGACAGTCCGTATTGTCTCGGGGCAAAAAACTTTTTTTCCTTTTCGTCCGCTTCGTATTCGGCGATCATCTTTTTTCCGCCGCCGCTGTAACCCGTGATTGAGTGACAGCAGAGAAGAGCATGTTTCGAAATAATTCCTTTTTCAACAAGCGGATAAACAAGGCTGATGAAACCGCTTGCGTGACAACCGGGAACGGCAATTCGTTTCGATGAAGCGATTTTTTCTTTCTGCCCCGCGCAAAGCTCGGGCAGTCCGTACACCCAACCGTCGGCTGTTCTGTGCGCCGTCGAAGCGTCAAGCACAATAACGTCAGGATTTTCAATAAGGCTTACCGACTCCTTTGCGGCGCTGTCGGGCAGACAAAGAACGGTGATATCGCTTTCGTTGATCGCTTTTTTTCTTGCTTCAACGCTTTTTCTTGTCTCCTCAGGTAAAACAATCACCTCAATATCGGTGCGGTTTTCAAGCCTCGAAAAAATGCCGAGACCCGTTGTTCCCTCTCTTCCGTCAATGAACACTTTACTTTTATCCAATAGAACCACCCTGTTTGAATATTTATACATTTTTAGATTTGAATTTGTATAGTTTAGATGAATATACCATGATATTCCCGACTTGTCAAGCAGATCAATCGAATTTTTATACAAATTGGTAATCTGCATAAAAAAAGCGGGCAAAACCGCGTTAAAGTAACACTTTTATCTATCCGTTACAAGCGCAACTGCAAAAGAAAAACATGGGATTCCTTTATTCCGGCGAGCACAAAAACAGCCGATGCTGTTTGCACCGGCTGTAACAATCGGGTTTTGTGTACTGATTTTCAGTTGATTACTATTGAGGGAAGCTCATCGTGTAAACGAACTTAGCGGTTGCGGACTTATCCTTGAACATAAGAACATTACAGTGAACAATTTCCGCGTAGGTAACAAGAACATAATCTGCCTTTGTCATAATCTTGGTATCCTTGTTGTATGTAACCTCTGCATAGCCTTCCTTGGTAACAAGGGTAACGTTTGAGTTGGCATCGCCTTCGGACCAGGAAACAACGGGTACGCTTGCGAGTGCAGAGCCGACGTCTTCCATAACGTTAAACATCTTGCCCTGTGCGCCCTGATACTTCTTGTCGTTTGTGGTTTCAACGGGCGTAATCTTAATGGTTGCGGTTCCGTCTCCGTTGTCGGTGTAAGTAGCTTCCTGAACGTCAGCGGCCGTAATCAGACATTCGTTAGCGGGATTTTCATCCGAGTACGGCGGAAGCTTCAGGTCGGTTCCGTTAGCGGAAATGAACTTACCGGCAAGATTCTTAAGCGTACCGTTGTCCTTACCGTCTACTACAATGCTTTCACAGGTCATGGAGTCTTTGCCGAGGAAGGTGCCGGTTGCCTTGGTTGCGTTGTAAACCTTGGCGTACTCGGCTACGATTTCTTCCTTGGAAGAGCTTGAACTCAGTTCACCGGAGGGAGCCGGAGCGGCGGGTTCGCCGGCGTCAGAAGCAGCGGGCTGGCTTGCGTCAGAAGCAGCAGGCTGGCTGGCATCGGAAGCGGCGGGCTGGCTGGCATCCGTAGCTGCCGCTGTAGTTGCAGCCGTGGTTGCCGGAGCGGCGGTTGTTGTCGGAGTCGTAGGCTGAACCACTACCGAATTATTGCCGGCCGGAACAGCGTCGTTTTGAACGTCAACCGTAAGATTGATCGTACAACCGTAAAGGGATGATGCCACCATGACAACACACAGTAAAACTGCAATTGTGCGAATTGTTCTTTTCATTAATTTGTTCTCCTTTCAGAATAAAGCTGAAACATTTCACAGAAAAATAGATAACTTTCTGTTCTTTTGATATAATACAATAATTAAAGCTGAAAAGTCAACAGATTAACCGATATTTTAGGTTCAAACAACTGAAAAATTATCAAAATTGATGTATTGGATTTTCTACACCTGTATTATGATATATCTTTATCGATATATAGTTATTCATTTTACGCATTTCACTTTTATTCGGTGCGGTGTTATAATCGTGCCATAAAAATAAAGGAGGTCATCAAAATGGCAAGATTTACTATCCCCAGAGATTTATATCACGGCAAGGGCGCGCTCGACGCTCTGAAAACTCTTAAAGGTAAAAAGGCGATCGTCGTCACAGGCGGCGGAAGCATGAAGCGTTTCGGTTTCCTTGACAAGGTTGAAGCCAACCTCAAGGAAGCAGGTATGGAGGTTCAGCTTTTCGAAGGCGTAGAGCCCGATCCCTCAGTTGAAACCGTTATGAGAGGCGCAGCCGCTATGGCTGAATTCCAGCCCGACTGGATCGTTGCCATCGGCGGCGGCTCACCGATCGACGCGGCAAAGGCAATGTGGGCTTTCTATGAATATCCCGAAACCACTTTCGAGGATCTTTGTGTTCCGTTCAACTTCCCGACACTCCGTACAAAGGCTCAGTTCTGCGCAATCCCCTCTACTTCAGGTACAGCTACCGAAGTTACCGCTTTTTCGGTTATCACCGATTATCAGAAGGGTATCAAATATCCTCTTGCCGATTTCAATATTACACCCGATGTTGCAATTGTTGATCCCGACCTTGCCGAGACAATGCCCAAGAAGCTTACCGCTCACACCGGTATGGATGCGATGACTCATGCCATCGAAGCTTATGTTTCCACTCTTCACTGCGATTACACCGACGCTCTTGCTCTTCACGCAATCAAAATGATCAGCAACGACCTTGTTGATTCCTACAACGGCGACATGGAAGCGAGAGACAGAATGCACAACGCTCAGTGCCTTGCCGGTATGGCTTTCTCGAACGCTCTTCTCGGCATCGTTCATTCCATGGCGCACAAGACCGGTGCTGCTTACAGCGGCGGACACATCGTTCACGGCTGTGCAAACGCCATGTATCTTCCGAAGGTCATCAAGTTCAACGCTGTTGAACCCGCCGCAGCCAAGAGATACGAAGAGATTGCCGCTTTCCTCGGTCTTGAGCCGACCGTTGACGCTCTTATCGCGCACATCAAGGGTCTTAACGAAAAGCTCGACATTCCGACCTGCATCAAGGACTACGAAGGCGGAATCATCGACGAAAAAGAATTCATGGATAAGCTTGACAAGGTTGCAGAGCTTGCCGTCGGTGACGCCTGCACAGGCTCCAACCCGAGAAAGATCGACCCCGCTCAGATGGCAAAGCTTCTCAAGTGCTGCTATTATGACGAGGAAGTTGATTTCTAAGGAAGCTCTGATTAAATCTGATGTGCAGATTACGCCGTCAGATTGTGCAAAAATCGCGCAGGAATCCTGCCGGATTTCAAGTGGTTTTTGTGCTTTTCTGGCGGAAAATATGCAAGTAAGCTGTGCATCAAAGCGTATGCTGTGATTTATTCAGAGGTTCCCTAAATAAAAACCTCGCTGAACGACCGGAAGTGCCAAAAGAGGCAATTCCGGTCGTTTTCTTTCGTTTTGATACGGTTTTAAGGTAAAATCTTGACAATGGCTTCAAACAGTGCTATACTTTAGCACAATATCACGCTAACACAATAGAGTGCAAAAGAGATCTGTATGAAATCTTAACGAAAGGAAACGATACAGCTTATCGGCAAAAGGAGCCGATCTCTTCGGTCGATATCCCTGTACCGTGCGGTGATTTTTATGAACAAACTTCACTGTGAAAGTGTTGACCGCGTATTCAAAGCGGTTTTAAGACTTGAAAACATGGATGAGTGCTATGCTTTTTTTGAAGACCTGTGCACCGCCAAAGAAATTATGGATATGGCACAGCGGTTTGAGGTCGCCACGTTGCTTCATCAGGGCAACAACTATGCCTCCATCAGTGCTAAAACCGGAGCCAGTACGGCAACCATCAGCCGGGTCAACAAAAGTCTGCTTTACGGTGACGACGGCTATAAAACCGCCATTGAAAGAATCGACGGAAAGGAAGAAGCTTGAATGAATAATCTTCAGTCACTTTTAAAAAACGAGGAAAAAGCGGTTTTTGCGCTTCGCTCACTTTACGGAAAATACGGTTATCTGCCGTATAAAATGAGCAAGTTCGAGGAATACGACCTTTACGTCAGAAACAAGGACTTTTTAGTCTCCGACAGCGTCATCACCTTCAACGATACTAACGGAAGACTGCTCGCCTTAAAGCCGGACGTCACCCTTTCCATCGTAAAGAACTATGTTGACGAGCCGGGCGTGACGCAAAAGCTGTTTTATAATGAAAATGTCTACCGTGTTTCGGCAAGAACGCATACCTATAAAGAAATCATGCAGACGGGTCTTGAATGTATCGGCGACATCGACCTTTACGATATTTCCGAGGTCGTAAATCTTTCGCTGGAAAGTCTCAGTGAAATCGGCGGAGAGTTTGTTCTCGATCTTTCGCATTTGGGCGTACTTTCGGCGCTGCTTGACGAAACCAGCGGCGACGAGGCGTTCAAAAAGAAAATCATGCACTGTATCAGCGAAAAGAACCGCCATGAGCTTTCTCTGGTTTGCGAAGAAAACGCGATCGACTCCAGAGTCGCCGCTATGCTCGTTGCTTTTGTTTCCGTTTACGGAACGCCCGCAGCGGTCATCGAAAAGCTCCGGAAAATGTGTATAAACGAGAAGATGAAAACGGCGGTGGACGAGCTGGAAAGCATCTGCGCCCTGTTGAAAAACAGCCGTTACGGCAATAAAATCAACCTCGATTTTTCCATCGTAAACGACATGAATTATTATAACGGTATTGTCTTTAAAGGCTTTATCAATGGCATTCCCGAAAGCGTTTTGTCCGGCGGTCAGTACGACAAGCTGATGAAAAAAATGGGCAAAAAAGCAAGAGCCATCGGCTTTGCGGTTTATCTTGATTCTCTTGAGCAGACGGAGGCAAAAAAGCAGACAGACGTGGACACGCTTGTGCTATACAGCGAAAAAAGCGACCTCAATCAGCTTTCGCAGTTCATTACCGACAAAATAAGTACAGGCGAAAGCGTCAGCGCACAGCGGAAAATCCCGCAAAAGCTCCGCTATAAAACACTGATTGATTTTGACAGGGAGGAGAACGCAAAATGATCAATATTGCTCTTCCGAAGGGACGGCTCGGCGAAAAGGTCTATGCCATGTTTGAAAAAGCCGGATACGAATGTCCGTCCATCAAGGAAAACAACCGCAAGCTGATTTTTGAAAACGAAGAAAAGGGCGTCCGGTACTTCTGGGTCAAGCCGTCAGATGTTGCCATTTATGTTGAAAGAGGTGCGGCGGATATCGGCGTTGCCGGCAAGGATATCCTTTGTGAATATGAGCCGGACATCTATGAGCTTCTCGACCTCAACATGGGAAAATGCCGTATGTGTGTGGCAGGAAAAAAGGATTTTTACGATGATACCGACCGCACGCTGAAGGTCGCGACAAAATTCGTCAATATCGCAAGCAAATATTACGCATCGATCAGCCGCGATATTGACATTATCAAGCTGAACGGCTCGATTGAAATTGCACCGATTTTAGGTCTTTCCGACGTGATTGTTGATATCGTGGAAACGGGAACGACGCTAAAGGAAAACGACCTCGGAGTACTGGAAACGATCATGCCGATCAGTGCAAGACTGATATCGAACAAGGTCAGCTTTAAATTTAAAACCGATGAAATTGAAAGAATCGCCGAAAGTCTCGGAGAGCAGGTGAAAACAGATGATTAAGATTTACAAATATGAGGACGTAGACAAAAGTGAGCTGTTCATCCGAAACAGCATTCCGCAAAACGTCGAAGGC
>JALEYA010000177.1 GCA_022779945.1 Oscillospiraceae bacterium
ATTTCCTTGACTCGAGCAAGATGTTCCGCGGTACCGTTGTCCCCGAAGACAGATCTCTGATGAACGTTCCGTTTGTTACCGACAACGATGAGCTGAATGCAAAATTCATCAAGGAAGCCGAAGATGCCGGTTTTGTCAACCTCAAGGGTCACCGTACCGTCGGCGGCATGAGAGCGTCGATATATAATGCAATGCCGGTTGAGGGTGTTGAAAAGCTCGTTGCTTTCATGAAAAAGTTCGAAGAAGATAACCAATAATGATAATGACGGGAGCAGTGCCGCTGTTTCCCGTCTGCTTCATTTACGAAACAGAAAGGATTGTAATATTATGAAAAAATTCATCTCCGTTTTTCTTTCCCTGCTTCTTGTTTTTTCTCTTTCAAGTGTCGCTTTTGCCGTTCAGACCGAAACGGAACTGCCGTTTGAAAACAGCAGCTTTTTTGAAGTCGGCGACTATACACTTCATTACAGAACCTATCCTGCCGAAACGCAGGAAAAAGGACAGATTATGCTGCTGCACGGCTTCGGGCTTTCGTCTGCAAGCTTTGAGGGTCTTGCGGCCGAATACGCCGGAAACGGCTATAAGGTGGTAACGGTCGATCTGCCGGACTTCGGCTATTCTTCAAGAGAAACGAAGAAAACAGATTTTGTTGACCGTGAGGATCTCGTGTACGCACTCATGGAAAATCTCGGCGGTAAGTGGATTTTAGGCGGTCACTCCATGGGAGGCGGCATTGCTATCAATGTTGCAACCGAATATCCTGAATCTGTCAATGCACTTTTCCTGTTTGCTCCGCAGTCAACCGCCGCAATCGGTAAGCCTCTCAATCAGCTTGTATCGTCTTCGATCGTTACGGCAATATTTGAAAGCCTGATTTCCGTCGGCTCAAGAATCCCCTGTGTGATGAGAATGCTTGTTGCACAGAGTTTTTCCGATGTTGACTACGCCAAACAGTACGATGTTTCGAAGATCGCAAATCCGCTTCAGATCAAGGGAACGGGCAGGGGAATTGCCATTATGGCTTCGCACGCAAAGGCGACCGATCTTGAGCGTTTTTCGACTCTTTCCGTTCCTGTTGTAATTGTAACGGCGGAAAACGATAAAGTGGCCACGGCGGATAACCTCAATGCGATCCTTGCCGCCGCTCCCGACGGTGCAAAAACCGTAACGCTTTCAAAGGGCGGACACATGATGATGGAGTATGCGCCCGAGACAGTCTGTGAAGCAACGCTTGCCGGAATTTAACCTGAATTTTCCTATAAATTATTGCAATTTCAACGGCAAAGTAGTATAATTCGACCATATTTTTATTTTTTGAGATAGTTTTTAAGAAAGAGGGAATTTTTAATGGAAACGAGGTATATTATCGTCACGGGCGGTGTTGTTTCCGGCCTTGGTAAAGGCATTACCGCCGCATCACTCGGACGGCTTTTAAAAGACAGAGGGCTTAAAGTCTCGGTCATGAAGCTTGACCCGTATCTGAACGTTGACCCGGGCACGATGAACCCGATTCAGCACGGCGAGGTGTTCGTCACCGACGACGGAGCCGAAACCGATCTTGACCTTGGTCACTACGAGCGTTTTATCGACGAAAGCCTTACACAAAACAGCAACATGACTTCGGGCAGAGTCTACATGACCGTTATCCAGAACGAACGTAAGGGTGTTTACGGCGGTCAGACCGTTCAGATCATTCCGCATATTACCGATGAGATCAAGCGCAGAATCGCCCTGAACAACAATCAGGCAGATGTGGTTCTCGTCGAAATCGGCGGTACGGTCGGCGATATCGAAAGCCAGCCTTTCCTCGAGGCTGTTCGTCAGTTTGCGCAGGAGTACGGTACCGATAAGTGTATGCATATTCATGTTACACTTGTTCCGTATCTTTCCGCTTCGCAGGAACTCAAAACCAAGCCGACGCAGCACAGCGTTAAGGAACTTCTGAGCATCGGAATTCAGCCGGATGTACTTGTTCTTCGCACCGAGCACCCGATCGACGAAGGTGCCAAGCGGAAGATTGCGCTTTTCTGTAATGTCCCGAAAGAAAATGTTATTGAAAACAACAATATGCCGACGCTTTATGAAATTCCGCTTGCTCTTGAAAAAGAGGGACTTGCCGACGTTGTCATCAAGCGTCTCGGAATCGAATGCGGAGAGCCCGACCATTCTGATTGGGAAAGCATGGTTTACCGCAACAAGCACCTGAAAAAGAGCGTGGATATTGCCATTGTCGGTAAGTACGTCGCTTTGCATGACTCCTACCTGAGTGTTGCCGAAGCGTTGAAGCACGCCGGTATCAAGCATAACAGCGAGGTCAACATTCATTGGATTGACAGCGAGACCGTAACAAAGGAAAACAGCGCCGAAATCTTCAAGGGGATTGACGGAATCCTTGTTCCGGGCGGCTTCGGCTCAAGAGGAATCGAGGGTAAAATCGCCGCCGCACAGTATGCCAGAGAAAACAAGGTGCCGTATCTCGGAATCTGCCTCGGAATGCAGATTGCCATTATCGAGTTTGCGCGTCACGTTCTGGGCTTTGCGGACGCAAACAGCAGTGAAATCGACCCCGAAACGACGCACCCGGTTATCGACCTGATGACCGAGCAGAAGGGTGTCACCGACCTTGGCGGAACGATGAGACTCGGACAGTATCCGTGTGCACTCAAGGACGGAACAAAGGTCTACGAGTGCTACGGTCAGCAGCTGATTCACGAGCGTCACCGTCACCGCTACGAGGTCAACAATGACTACCGTGATAAGCTTGAAAATGCCGGTATGGTGCTTTGCGGCGTGTCACCGGATAAATATATCGTAGAAATGTGTGAGCTGAAGGATCACCCGTGGTTTGTTGCCACGCAGGCACATCCCGAGTTCAAATCAAGACCCAACCGCGCCCATCCGCTTTTTGCGGGTTTTGTCGGAGCGGCGATTAAGCTCAAGGAGGAGAAATAAAACAACATACGCTTTTCAATGAAAGCAGCGTATGATGATATAGATATATTGGTCAGTTCGAAACCTTCCTGACCTAAAACAAAACTAAAGGAGCATGAAAAATGAAGAGTAAGGCAAACAAAAAAGTCCTGTTACTTGCACAGGCGGCAATCATCGCTGCGCTTTATGCGGCGTTAACCTACGCGCAAAACCTGCTTTTGCCCGGAACGACATCCATGGCGATTCAGTTCCGGCTAAGTGAAGCACTG
>JALEYA010000188.1 GCA_022779945.1 Oscillospiraceae bacterium
CAAAGAGGATTCTCTTCACAACAGACGTCAGGCTCTTGCTTACATCACAAAGCAGGACGTCGTCAAGAAGCTCTTCAGCGAGATCGGCCCGAAATATAAGGAAGTAAACGGCGGTTACTGCCGTATTATCAAGACAGGTCCGCGTCGCGGCGACGCAGCCGAGATGTGCATCATCGAACTTGTCTGATAGTACAAGATAAAAAAGAAAGAGTCGCTTCGGCGGCTCTTTTTTTGATTTCAGATGTTGGATTTTGGATGTTGGACGGGGAAGTGTCTGATAATTATATAATACTATTGACAGAAAAAGTTAAACTTTGTGAGCAAATAGATCACGACACAAACAACAAAGTATGTCAATTATGTTTATAAACATATGTCAAATATATTACAAAACATTAAAATTATTAAAAAAATCAACATAATTAAAATTTGGAAATTATTGAAAAATAGAGGCGGCTATAATCATGATATTACAGCGGTTAAATCGAGTATTTCTCCGCAGATTATAGAGGAGTGAATGAAGATAATGAAAAAGCTGATTTCAATTGTTCTTTGCCTGATTATGATGCTGTCGCTTCTGTCGCCGACCTTTGCGTTTGCGGCGGATGAAAAAATCCCGATCGTCTATTTAAGAGGAGACGGCAACGGAATTTATGACAGTGAAGGGAACGTTGCTTTTCCAGTTGACTATGATACCAGTCAGCTCCCCGATGCTATTGCAAGGGTGGTATTCCCGCATCTTGTCAAAGCCGTACTGTTTAATCAGTGGGAGGATTACTACACCGCTTTCGAAAACGAGATCAAGCCTATTTTTGCCGGCTGTCAGCTTGACGAAAACGGAGAACCGTCAAACGGTTCGGATATCAGCAAGAAAGACTATGTGACCAACCAAAAGAACATGAATACCGACAAGGTCAACGAGTGGGGCAATTACGGTCTTTATGATTACACATTCTGGTATGACTGGCGGCGTGATCCGCTTTATACGGCTGATCTTTTAAACGAGTACATTGAAGGTATTTTGAAAACGACGGGCGCAAAAAAGGTGTCCCTTGTCGGAAAATGCCTTGGCGGTTCCTTTGTTTTAGCGTATCTTTCGAAGTACGGCTATGATGATATCCGCAATCTTGCTTTCGACTCAACGGTCGGCAACGGCTGTGAAAAATTCAGCGATATTTTCAGTGGGCATATCCGATATAACGGCGAGGCGCTGGAAAGATTACAGACGGACAGCAACTTCCTTTCTGAAAATAAAGAGCAGGAGTTCCTGAATGATTTTATTCTTGCAAGCATCGATCTTCTGAACGAAAAAGATGTTGCGAACCTGACTGAAAAAGCAATCGACAAGATTTATAAAAAGCTTTATGAGGGATTGACACCCCGTCTCGGTATGGCGGCTTACGGAACCTTCCCGGGCTATTGGAGTACGGTAACTGCCGAGGATTATCAGACAGCAAGAGATCTGATGTTCTTCCGCGGTCACACCGATTACGCAGAAAAATATGCGGGACTGATCGAAAAGCTTGACGCTTATGACGAACAGGTCAGACAGCGCATTCCCGAAATTCTTGCCGGCGCAAAAGAAGCCGGAGTCAATGTCGGAATCCTGGCTAAATACGGCTATCAGACGTTGCCGATTCTTGAAAGTGCTGACAAGACAAGCGATATTCTGGTTTCCCTTGAGAAAGCATCGTTCGGTGCGACCTGTGCGGATATCGGAACGAAGCTTTCAGAGGACTATATCGCTGAAAAGACAGAGATGGGACTCGGAAAATATATCGCTCCCGACAAGCAGGTTGACGCATCAACGTGCCTTTTCCCGGATTCAACCTGGATGATAAAAGGAATGCACCACGACAACTGGGCCGGCTGCAACGACAAGCTGATTTACCGGATTTGCACGCGGGACGGCTATAATGTCAATACCGAGCCGGAAACCTATCCGCAATTTATGATTTACAGCGACGAGGATAACAATGTTTATCCGATGACGGAAGAAAACTGCAACGTCACCAACTGGGACGCAGAGGAGATTGCCGACCATTCAATCGCTTCCTATTTCAGAGCGATGATCAATTGGATTAAAGCATTCTTTGCGCTTCTAAAAAGCAAAATCGGCAACTGCTGATTGAATATGAAACGGGGCTGTCGCATTTCGATGCAGAAACCGTTTTCTTCACCCCGAAGCTGTATACAGATACCGCGAGTGGGTGAAAAAGCGGTTAAAAAAGAAAAATGTAACCATTTATTTTTTTATTTCGGTATTTTTCTTTTTTCTCTGCGCTAAATGTGACAGCCCCTTGCATCCGGTGATTGCGTGTGGGATCTTATTGGTTGCTGTAGGCATACGGATTGCCGTGTTCGCAGATCAGCCGTTAAATTTTAGTTTGTAGGGGTAAAACTCGGCTCCACCTTTGGGGGAGCTGTCAGCTTTGCTGACTGAGGGGGTTACTCGTCGGCCGATAGCACTCGGTATATTTTAGTTTTGTAGGGACTACAGTTGGTTTGTACTTTTTGGAGCTGACTTCTTCTATATCTCAACCTTTGCGCTAATGCCGCGCGGGCATTTACTTTCTTTCAGACGCGAAAGAAAGTAAACAAAGAAGCGTTTTTAGTACGCGTTTTCTCAGCCGAGTTTTTTCTTGCCCTTGAGGGGCAAAGAAAAAACTGCGGGTCGAAACCGCTTCAGTCAGTCTGTACTATCGGCAGTGTTTAAACGGGTCAGGCACAACGCTCTAAAACAGGAAAACACTAAGTGTTAATCGCGCCTTAGCAGAAACAGACAATCTGTTCTCTTTCGTGCCTGACGCGATGACGGACAGACTGAGTTATTCAATAAGATTGCTTGAAGTTTGCAAGTGAAAAATAGAATCTGTTCTGATTTATAATCTTTCAAAGCTAAAAGCTTAAGCAGGATAAATTTATATCTGCCAACTCAAAGTAAGACAAAATTACAGCGAAACAACTTTCGGCACTTCAAACATAGGAGAGAACAAAATACCCTTAACGAGAAAAGTGCGATCCCAATTGGTGTTGTCCTGTTACGAAAAAGTGTTCTTTGCTTACTTTCTGACGCGTTTGTCAGGCCGTTAGACGGCTTCAATGCCGCCGTGATTTCTGCTATGTTGGACTTTTTTCCCGTGTAGGTAGTTTCTGCTAATTGGTAAGTGCCCGCGCGGCATTAGCGCAAAAGTAGAAATATAGAAGAAGTTAAATCCAAAAAGTACAAACTGACTGTTGCTCCTACAAGCTAAAATATACCGAATGCTAACGATCAGCGGGTAACCCCCTCAGTCACTTCGTGACAGCTCCCCCAGTGGTGGAGCCGAGTTTTACATCGACAAACTAAAATTTATCGCTCAATTTTCTGTTCGGGCTGTCAGGTGGAAATATAGTACCGACTATCCCGGCATTGGTGTCGCCACGGACCAAACTCAAATTAAACGGTTGATCCTCTGACACGATAAGCCGTGCTCCGCCGGTAACTAAAAAAGGCTATATTCAAAAAGAGCAACGACACTTCATCATGAGTGTTGTTGCTCTTCCTATATAGATCGTTTCTGATTATTTGACTGCCTTTTGATAAGCTTCTTTCATCTGCGCTTCAAACTTCTCCCGTCCGACCCGGTCCATGACCTTGTAAAGCCGCTCTTTCGGCTTTGCGTTTTCCTCAAAAAACAGGAGTGCCGCATCCGCCACGGCAAAAAGCGTCTTGTCGTCACGGATAATCGGAAGAATGTGTTCGCCTTTTTGGATGTTGTTGCCGAACGTTCCGCCGAACGAAACAAGATAGCCGTTTGTGCCTTTGATTGCGTCCGTCGGACAGATTCTTGCGCACGCGCCGCAGCTTTTGCACTTGTTTTGGTCGATGACGATTTTGTCGTCAATAAGCTTGATCGACCCTGCTCGGCAAACCCTCGTACACGCACCGCACCGGATGCATTTTTTGTTGATCCATTCGACACTCATCACGCCTTTGACACCGAAGTCGTTCTCCTCGGCTTTCAGACAGTTGTTCGGACAACCGGTCAACCCGAATTTGAACTTGTGCGGCAAGGGCTTTTTGAAGTAGCGCCGGTCAAACTCCTTAGCGGTTTTCGGCACATTAAAACAGCCGAACGGACAGCATTCGCCACCCTGACAGCCGGTGATACAGCGGACTCTCGCTCCGCTTGACCCAAGCTCAAGCCCGTACTGTTCAAGCTCGGTCATAATCTGCTCAACGTCGTCATATTCGATAAACG
>JALEYA010000211.1 GCA_022779945.1 Oscillospiraceae bacterium
CGTATCGTTTTTCAAGTTTACTTGACATATATTACCTCCTGTTTAATTGTTATTCCTTTTTAATTATATCATAATTAAATAACCGCTTTCAATTAAGAAAATTTAAACAGTTTTATCCGACACTTTTGATATATTTGGTGATAAAATCCTATTGACTATTGGATAGAATAAGTTTAGAATTCTAAATCAAATGCTGGTTATCAGGGGTGTAATCATGAAACAGAAAAGAATCAAAGAAATGTGTGTGACGGCGGTTTTTGCGGCTCTTATTTGCATTGCCGCTCCATTTTCAATCAATATCGGCTCGTTGGTTCCGATATCGCTTGCAACTCTTGCTGTTTATATTGTTGCCGGTATGCTTGATGTGAAATGTTCGGTTTGCGCCGTTGCGGTGTACATTTTGCTCGGTGCGGTCGGTCTTCCTGTTTTTTCCGGTTTCTCCGGCGGTGTGCAAAAGCTTTTCGGTGTGACCGGCGGATACATAATCGGCTATCTTGCTGTGGCAGCTATTGTTTCGCTTATGACGTGCAAAATCAACAAGAAATATATCTACCCGATTTCCATGGTTATCGGCACCGTTGTGCTTTATCTGATCGGTACGATCTGGTTTATTATTCAAACCAAAACAGCGGTCGGTGCGGCGCTGATGAGCTGTGTTGTTCCGTTTATTCCCGGCGACTTGGTGAAAATTGCCGCAGCAAGCATTCTGTGCATCAATCTTAAACCGAGACTTGAAAATTTTATGTCGAGGAAACAAATGTGACGGAAAAATAAATTTTTTTAATGTTTTCTGCTTTCGGTTGACAACTTGTTCCAATAATGCTAAACTGTATTTGTAAATTTATTGTTAACGGTAAAGGAGATTGCATATGAAAAAGTTTATAGCATTGCTTTTGTCTCTGGTTATGATTCTTTCTTCCTTTGGTGTTCTGGCGTCGGCCGAAACCGGAAGTATCGGTGACCTTGTCGACGATATTAACTTTGAAGAAGCACTCAAGAATTTTAATGCCGACGGAATGGAGCTTCCCGAGGACTATCTTGACGAGAATTATCAGTACGATATGGAAGCGTTGCTCCAAAGCGGTGCTCTTGACAACCTGAATCTTTTCGGACTGACGGTTGATTTTCTTTATAACAGTTCGGACGACCTGTTCTGGGCGACCCTGAACGTGAAGAAGAACGACCTTGCTCTCGCAAGAGGTAACCTTAATGTGTACCTGATGAGAGTTTTGAAAAATCATTTTGGTGATGATAAGCTTTACACGGCGAAAAATGCCGAAGCGATCATTAATTTCATCGGTCATCTTATCAACGAAGATTTTATTGATACGAAGGTTGTGTTCAACAGCGAGCCGGTGTCCGAAGCTGTTTTCTACAAAACCGTCGTTGATTTCAGCGGACTTGACGTTGTTATCCAGCGTAACTGGTGTGACAATCCCCGCTTGAATTTCAAACCGCTTATGTATGCGCTGGGCGTCAAATTTGGCAACCTTCTTGAAAGAGATTTCAAGGACGGTCAGGTTCTTGCCGAAACAATTGTCAAAGCCGTTATCACCCAGAATCTTCAGGTCGGTCCCGTCAATTACTTCCTTGATCTGCTTGCGGCAATGTCAAGAACATACGGTATGTGTATGGTTGAACCGCTGAAGGCTCTTTTACAGAGTAAACTTGTAAGAGGCGTCATCAGCGAAGAAGAACTTTCGACCATGCGCGGTCTTCTCAATCTTATTTTCAACAACAACAATCCCGACGACACGACCCGTCTTCAGTTCATCACTCCTCCGACATACCGATTTGCGATTGCAAAAGATCAGACGGAAGTGTTCCTGTACCTGATTGTTTATCTGAACCTTGTCGGTAGATACAAATCCAACCCGCAGGTTATTAATAATTATAAAACCGACATTTCCGAAAGCACCATTCTTACCGCTACGGAAAAAGACAGAATCAGTGCTGTCATTGACGGTGTTTTCCTTGGCGACCTTTCCGGCATAGTTGCTATGATGGGCGATCTTACCGTTGAAAACATGGAAGAAGGCAAGAACGATTTGTGGACGAAGTTTGTCACCTTCCTTTCGGATATGATTAAGAAATTTATCGGAATGTTCGATAAGATTTATCAGTCCTTGATTAACTTCGGAAAAGCGTAAGGTATAATTCTAGAATTTACGGTTACGATATATTTGCCCGAACGGTTTCGGCTGTTCGGGCAATAATTTTTCGGAGGTAATACTGATGAACACGAAAAACGAAGCGAACAGAAGTATCGGCTGTACGGTTGATAAGTGTATGTATCACGCTCACGAGTCGAATAACTGCACACTTGACAAGGTGATGATCGGAACGCACGAAAGCAATCCGACCCGGTGTCAGTGCGTTGACTGTGAGTCTTTTGTTCCCGGTAACTGATTAAAAGTCCGAAGAAAAAGGTGTCAATAGTCCTGCCTTGCGCGGGATTATTGACACGGTGTTTTATAGCCGAAAGAGGTGAGCTGATGAAAATTGCCGGCATTGTTTGTGAATACAATCCGATGCACAACGGCCATGTGTATCATCTTGAAAAAACAAGAGAAGCCGGCGCAACGCATATTGTCTGCGCTTTAAGTGCCGACTTCGTTCAAAGGGGCGAGTGCGCTTATCTTGATAAGTTCACAAGAGCCGATATAGCCGTTCACTGCGGAGCTGATCTTGTGGTGGAAATCCCTGTTGTCTGGTCGTCCGGCGCGGCGGAAAGCTATGCTTTGGGTGCTGTGTCGATCCTTGACAGCCTCGGCTGCGATTTTTTGTCCTTCGGGACGGAAACGGACGATAAAAAACTGCTCTCGGATTGTGCCGGAATATTCGAAAACGAAGAAGCAAACCGTCTTATACGCCGTTTTTTGTCAGAGGGCAACAGCTATCCGGCTTCTGTTGCAAAAGCCGCTGAATGCATTTACGGTAAAACAGCCGCCGATGTTTTTTC
>JALEYA010000213.1 GCA_022779945.1 Oscillospiraceae bacterium
CAGTGCCCTTAAGAGTGTTACCCTTGGCAACGGTATTACTGTTGTTTCAAGCGATACTTTTTCGAACAGCCCGAATATTTTATCAATAAAGATCGGCAAAAACGTCACTGCAATTGAAGCAAATGCAATATCCGATATTACCTCTTTTCCTGAAGTTTATTATGCGGGCAGTGTGAATGACTGGAAAAATATCGAAATCGATCAGTCCAATGGTAACCTCATTTGGGGTAATATGTACTATAACGCCGACCTCACCCACGAGCATTCTTACACGGAAACAGTAACAACGTCAGCAACCTGCACTGAAAATGGCGTTAAGACGTTCACCTGCGACTGCGGAAAAATTTATACAGAAGAAATTCCTGCAACCGGACATACTTCGTCGGAGTGGATTGAAGACAAAGCGGCAACCTGTGTGAATGAGGGCAAAAAGCATAAAGAATGCACTGCGTGTCAGACTGTTCTTGAAAACGGGACGATTTTTGCTAACGGACATGATTTTGAAAGTGATATTATACCGGCTACCTGTACTTCGATCGGATACGAAACCAAGACCTGTAAAACCTGCGGCGAGTGTCATTTTGTCCGTGCAATCTCTGCAAACGGTCATACACCGTCAGACTGGATAGTCGATTATGATGTGACTTGTACTAGTGACGGACTTCGTCATAAAGAATGTACGGTTTGCAACATGATTATTGAATCTGAAACAATATACGCAGTCAGCCACAAATATCGTACCGAAACCACAGCGGCAACCTGTATGGCGAATGGCTATGAAATTATGATCTGTGCCGATTGTGGCGAAACAGTATTTGTCCGGAGTATTCCCGCCAAAGGTCACACCCTTAAAACCACCGTTATTCCTGCAACGTTCACCGAAAGCGGACTTTCGATTGCTTCCTGCAGAACCTGCGGAATGATTACCAAGGCAACGCTCATCAAGCGGATTGCGTCCGTTTCTCTTTCCAAAACCGCATTTACCTATAACGGCAAGGTACAGACTCCGACGGTCGTTGTCAAAGACTCCGCCGGAAAGGTTCTTAAATACAAAACTGACTACACGGTTTCCTACGCTTCCGGCAGAAAGACTCCCGGCAAGTACGCCGTGAAGATCACGTTCAAAGGCTATTACACCGGCACAAAGACGCTCTATTTTACAATTGCACCTACTACACCTTCGCTTACCGCAACCGCCGGCGCAAAGAAAGCAAACCTCAAATGGAACAAGCAGACCGGCGCTACCGGCTACGTTGTCTACATGGCAACGTCCAAAACCGGAAAGTACAGCCGAATCGCAGTCCTCAAGGGAAATTCGGCAGTAAGCTACACCAAAACGGGACTTACCACCGGCAAGACCTACTACTTCAAGGTTGCCGCTTATACGACCTCGGGTGGAAGCAATATTTACAGTGCCTTCTCCGCCGTTAAGGGCATAAAAGTAAAATAAGTCACACACACAAGAGCAGTCGATTCCGGCTGCTCTTTAAGATTTCACGTTTTTGTTTTTCTCGTTTTGTTTCTTGCATGAGAAATTTTCATTTTCTACTTGACAACCGTCGTAAGATTTAGTATAATAGCCAAGCTGTAAAGGAAAATATCTTTACAGATTCAAACGAAAGGGGAATCGGGAATGGCGAAAAATCTTGATGTGATCATGCTTTTCGATATTTACGGCGAAATGCTGACGAAAAAGCAGCAGGACTTTATCGGCTATTACTATAACGATGACCTTTCGCTTGCCGAAATCGCCGAAAATGAGGGCATTACCCGACAGGGTGTGCGGGATGCGATCAAGCGTGCCGAAGCGCAGCTTCTTGATTTTGAAGATCATCTCGGTCTCAAGCGCCGTTTTGACGACATGAAAAGCGGACTTGATGAGATCGAAGAGCTGACCGAAGTGATCAAAGAGGTCAACCGCAGCACGGTTTTGTCCCGTGAAATCAACGACGCCACAACCCGGATCGGCGTTATTACCAGGATGCTCAGAGAATAACACAATATATTCGTAATTTACAGAAAAGGAAGTGATTCGTTTGGCATTTGAAGGTCTTTCTGACAGACTCGAAGCCGCTTTCCGAAAACTGAAAAGTAAAGGCGCTCTTACCGAGGGTGACGTAAAAGACGCAATGCGCGAGGTACGGCTTGCCCTTTTGGAAGCCGACGTTAACTATAAAGTAGCCAAGGACTTCACGAAAACCGTCACCGAACGTGCCATCGGCGCAAAGGTAATGGAAAGCCTGACGCCGTCTCAGATGGTTATTAAAATCGTCAACGAAGAGCTGATTAACCTTATGGGCGGAACGAAGGCAAGGCTTGCCATCGCCAATCATCCGCCGACAGTCGTCATGATGTGCGGTCTTCAGGGCTCCGGTAAAACCACCCACAGTGCAAAGCTTGCTCTTATGCTCAAAAATCAGGGACACAGACCCTTGCTTGTTGCCTGCGACGTTTACCGTCCTGCGGCGATCAAACAGCTTCAGGTGGTCGGTGAAAAGGCGGGCGTGCCTGTTTTTGAAATGGGGCAGATCGATCCTGTCGATATTGCAAGAAGCGCCTTGGCGTTCGCAAGAGATCACGGACATGACTATGTTCTTTTAGATACCGCCGGACGGCTTCACGTTGACGAACAGCTGATGAACGAGCTGAAAAATATCAAAGCCGAGGTCAAGCCCCACGAAATCCTTCTTGTTGTCGACTCCATGACCGGTCAGGATGCCGTGAACGTTGCGACCTCGTTTAACGAAGCACTCGGTATCGACGGCTTGATTCTGACAAAGCTTGACGGTGACACAAGAGGCGGTGCGGCTCTTTCCGCAAGGGCGGTTACCGGCAAACCGATCAAGTTCGTCGGTACGGGCGAAAAGCTTGGCGACCTTGATGTTTTCCATCCCGACCGAATGGCTTCAAGAATTCTCGGAATGGGCGATATGCTGTCGCTTATCGAAAAAGCGGAGCAGGAGCTTGACGAGAAAAAGGCGCTTGAGCTTGAAAGAAAGCTTCGGAAGAATAAATTCGACCTCAACGATCTTCTCGACCAGCTTCAGCAGATGAAAAAGCTCGGCTCAATCCGTGACATTCTGAAGATGCTTCCGGGCGTCGGTAAGAAGGCGGACGAAATCGAGATTGACGAACGGCAGTTTGACCGTATGCAGGCGATCATCCTTTCGATGACCCCGCAGGAAAGAACAAAGCCCGATATCATCAACCCCTCAAGAAAAAGAAGAATTGCCGCCGGCTGCGGAATGCAGATCGAGGACGTCAACAAGCTTCTTTCTCAATACAGACAAATGCAGAAAATGTTCAAGCAGTTCTCCGGCAAGAGCAGTAAAAAGATGCGCAAGCGTATGATGAACATGGTCGGAATGAACGGCATGGGCGGCCCGGGCGGTATGCCCATGATGTAAGCGGACAAGAGCGGATTCGGTACGTCTCTTGTCAAAGAAAAGGTAACAGCACGCAAAAGGTAATGACACAAGCGTGTTACAATATATCACTTATTTATATTTTTGGAGGTAACAAAAATGGCAGTAAAAATCAGACTTCGCCGCATGGGCGCAAAGAAGGCACCGTTTTATCGTGTAGTAGTTGCAGATTCGAGATATCCGCGTGACGGTCGTTTCATTGAGGAAATCGGTTACTATAATCCGATGACAGAGCCCCCGGTCATCAAGATCGACACCGAAAAGGCAGACGCATGGATCAAGAACGGCGCACAGCCGACCGATACGGTAAAGGTTCTTCTTAAGAAGGCAGCCGACAATCAATAATTTGGGAGGTACTCAACTTGAAAGAGTTACTTGCTGCAATAGCAAAGGGTCTCGTTGACGAGCCCGATAAGGTGACTGTTGAGGTTGACGACGTAAACGAAGAGGGTATTGTTGTTTACCATCTGCACGTTGCTCCCGACGACATGGGCAGAGTAAT
>JALEYA010000234.1 GCA_022779945.1 Oscillospiraceae bacterium
ATCAACATCAGCGAAAAAAAGGGCACGCCCAAGACGAAAATCAATCCGGGCGTACTGATTGAAGATTTTGGCTTTGAGGGCGATGCCCACGCCGGAAAATGGCACCGGCAGGTAAGCCTGCTTGCCAAAGAAAGCATTGAAAAAGCAAAAGGCATGCCGACAAACTGGCTTTGCCACGGTGTGTTTGCCGAAAACATCACAACCGAGGGCATCGTTCTTCACACCCTACCCGTTGGAACAAGACTTCAGGTCGGCGAATGCGTACTTGAGATCAGTCAGATCGGCAAGGAGTGCCACGACGGCTGTGCCATCCGAGCACTTGTGGGTCAGTGCATTATGCCCAAGGAGGGCGTTTTTGCAAGAGTCATCAAAGGCGGAAAGGTTTTTGAGGGCGACGAAATCAGAGTCATTTAGTCTTTCGATTCGGTTATGATTTGTGAATCATATTAGGACATGCCACTCTTGCCATGACTGCAAAATATCAATATAAGCGAAACGGGGCTGTCGCATTTAGCGCAGAACAAAAAGAAAAATGCTAAATCGAAAATTAAATGGCTGCATTTTTCTTTTTTAACCGTTTTTTCACCCACTCGCGGTATCTTTATACAGCTTCGGGGTAAAGAAAACGGTTTCTGCATCGAAATGCGACAGCCCCGTTTTTCTCATTCTCTTTTGTTTTGCGATATTTTGGATTTTATGTGTCACCCTAAGCTCATCTTGTTTTACAAATCAATAATATTACACTTGATATTACGATCAAAGTCAACGCAATTCTATTTACTTTTCCATGTTCAGTTGAAATTGCGGTGGAAATGTATTGAGAATTTTTTCCGTCTGTGCTATAATAAATAGCACTTTGCCCGGAACGTTAATCCGTGTTTTTGTATCTTTACTCACCCGATTTCAAGGTCAAAAAGGTGAGTAAAAGGTGAGTAACGGGCAAAAATGAATAAAAATAGAAAAATCCGTCCAAAAGACAGAATAAATATGTAAAACTCGAGAGGAAGATGTATAAATGAAATTAGGAATAGTCGGTTTGCCGAATGTCGGCAAAAGCACCCTTTTTAACGCCATTACAAACGCCGGCGCACAAAGTGCCAACTATGCGTTCTGCACCATTGAACCGAATGTCGGTGTCGTTGCCGTTCCCGACAGCAGAATCGACGCGCTTTGCGAAATGTATCACCCGGCAAAGGTCACCCCGGCAACAATTGAATTTGTGGATATCGCCGGTCTTGTAAAAGGTGCTTCGAAGGGCGAGGGACTCGGCAATAAATTCCTGTCCCATATCCGTGAGGTTGACGCAATCGTTCACGTTGTACGCTGCTTCGAAAACGACGACATCATCCACGTTGACGGAAGCGTTGACGCCAAAAGAGACATTGAAACGATCAATCTTGAGCTGATTTTATCCGACCTTGAAATGATCGAAAGACGCATTGACCGTTCGTCCAAAGCGGCAAAAGGGGACAAAAAACTTCTTTCCGAGGTTGAGTTTTTCAAGAGAGTCAAGGAAACGCTTGAAAGCGAAAAGCCGGCAAGAAGCGTGGAGTGTGACGACGATGAAAAAGCCTTGCTTGACTCTGCCTGCCTTCTTACAAGCAAGCCTGTCATTTATGCGTGCAACATGAGCGAGGAGGACTTCTCGGGCGGAATCGACGAAAACGAAAACTACAAGGCTGTGTGTGAATTTGCCGCCGCAGAGGGTAGCGAAGTGCTTCCGATCTGCGCCGGACTCGAAGCCGAGATTTCGTCGCTTTCCAAAGAGGATAAAGAGCTGTTCCTTGCCGATCTCGGTATCGAACAGGGCGGACTTGACTTACTGATTCAAAAAAGCTATGAGCTTCTCGGTCTGATCTCTTACCTCACCGCCGGTACACCTGAAGTCCGTGCGTGGACGATCAAAAAAGGCACCAAAGCTCCGCAAGCGGCGGGCAAGATCCACTCCGACTTTGAAAGAGGCTTTATCCGCGCCGAGGTGATCACATTCGAAAATCTCATGCAGTGCGGATCTCTTGCCGCCGCAAAAGAAAAAGGTCTGATCCGCTCGGAAGGAAAAGACTACGTTATGAAAGACGGAGACGTCGTTCACTTCCTGTTTAATGTCTGATTATCGTAAATTAGTTCAGCCGCCTCAGTTGTTCCTGAAGCGGCTGGATTTTTATTGATGTTGCTTCAAAAAGCTTTGAACCGTATTCCAATACAGTTCCGGATCGGTCACCGAAGACAGTGCATGATCGGCACCTTTTACCGCAAGCTTTTGCTTTTCACACGTAGCGGCATTATAAAGTGTATCAAGCATTCCGAACGGAACAAAGTTGTCGCTTTCCCCATGAATGAACAAGGTCGGCGTTTTCGATTTTTTGACCTGCTCGAGAGCACTTGAATGGTGGAAGTCATAGCCTGCCCGGACTTTCGTCACGACCGAAGCGGCATTCAGAAGCGGAAACGTCGGCAAATGAAACATATTCTTCATCTGAACCGAAAACTCGTCCCAGATCGAGGTATAGCCGCAGTCCTCAACAACAGAAAAAACGTTTTCGGGAAGATCCGCTTCTCCGCTTGCCGACAGAACCGTTGCCGCGCCCATCGACACACCGTATAAAGCAATTTTGGCGTCCGGATCTTTTTGATTGATATATTCGATCCATTTGATCACATCGCGTCTTTCCGGACAGCCCATGCCTCTGACCTTTCCCTCGCTTTCGCCGTGCGCGCGGGCATCGACGGCGATCACGGTATAGCCTATATCATAAAGGTGTTTGATTGCCGATTTCATTTCAGCGGCCTTGCTTGAAAAGCCGTGGCAGGCAATGATATATCTTGAAGCGGCATTTTCTTCATCATTTTTGAATTTAAAGCCGTGAAGCTTCAACCCGTCCTCCGATGTGATAAACACATCGGTTTTGTTTTCTTCGAACCACTTTTTTGTGTTTCCGTCTCCGCCGAAGCCGCTGTATTTCTGTGTGCTGATGCTCTTGTCCGAGGACACCTTAGCCGTATCGTTCTCAAGCTGTTTCATCATCATTTTCTGCATATTGAACGGGGAATCCGGAACCAATGCGAAGCTGTACAGCATGTTAGCGGCCGCAAAGCATACCGCCGTACCGCCCACAGC
>JALEYA010000249.1 GCA_022779945.1 Oscillospiraceae bacterium
TCAAGGGATGTGAGCATTATTTCTACGGCCCGAGACTGCATGAATATCTTCGCGAGATGAACGAGAACACCTTCTCAAAGTATGACGCCTTTACCGTCGGCGAATGTCAGGGTACGGGCATCGAGATGAGCAAGCTGATGACGGGTGACTATCGTAAGGAATTAAACGTCGTTTTCTCGTTCGATCATATGGATAACCCGGGTAAAAAGCGCTTCCAGAACTATAAGTATGATTTGCGTCCGATGGCAAAGGAACTTGTCAAGTGGCAGTTAAATTACGGTAATCACTGCTGGCCGACGGTATTCTTCGAAAATCATGACTGGCCGAGAATGACGTCCAAGGTTTGTCCGGACGGTTTTTACCGCAAGGAAATGAGTAAGCTTCTTGCCGTGATGCAGATGACCTTCAAGGGCACACCCTTCATTTATCAGGGGCAGGAGCTCGGCATGACGAACAACGATTTTAAGTCGATTGACGACTTCCGAGACGTCGAAAGTCTGAATCTCTATTATGAGCTTCAGGAAAAAGGCAAAGGACCGCAAGCGGCGTATGAAACCGTTCTTGCCGGAAGCCGTGACCACGCAAGAACACCGATGCAATGGACGTCTGAGGAAAACGGCGGCTTTACCACCGGTACGCCATGGATTGAGGTCAATTCAAACTATAAAGAGATCAACGCCGAAAAAGAGGATAAGGATAAGTATTCCGTTCTCAACTTCTACCGCAAGATGACAAAGCTTCGTCATGAACACCCGGCCTTCGTTTACGGCTCGTTCAGCCTTGCAAAAGAGAACTTTGATGATGTTCTCGCTTATTATCGCAGCGACAAAGAGGACGGTATCTATTACATTGAACTGAATTTAACGGATAAACCCGCTAAGCATCCTGTCTGCACAACCGGATTCAAGCTCGTTATTTCGAACGTTGACAGCGACAAATCCGGTGAACTGACACCCTTTGAAGCGAACATATACAAGGTAAATTAAAATGGTTCAATCCTCTGCCGGAAAGCGGAGGATTGAATATTTTATCGGCTGTTTTCATACGATTTCTTAGATTTGAAGTTATACGGAGGAATTCGATGAAAAAAGCAGCTGCACTTATTTTGGTTTTGTCGATGTGTTTTGCCTTGTCGGCGTGCCGCAATACGGATTTTGTGAATCTGTCCTCTTTTATTGATCATTACAATACGCTGTGTGAAGAAGAAAGTCAGCTTGACTATTCCTCATTTATTGTCGATCAAAAAGAAAACAAGCAAACTGTGTCTTTCTTTCCTTACGGTTCCTACAAAATTACGGTCAGGCTTGAAAACGATGAATTCAAGCAAATAGGGGAGGCGCGGATTGTTTTGCGAAAAACGGACAAAAATGCAAATCGAATTGAGCTGTCCGATGAGGATCTGAAAAACTACCTGGAAGTATGTAATAAAACCGTCTTTGCTTTTTCAAACTGCGAGATAAATCAAGTGCCGAAGGCCATTCTGCCTTCTTCTGTTGCGGATCTAAAAGAGGAAACCGAAAAAACGGCAGAGCTACAAGAATACTATTTTATTTATTATTCAAACAGCCTTGTAAGCGAAATCATAATCCGAAATAACAAATTAAAGCAAACGGAAACCACAAAAAAACCGGAGAATAAAGAACCTTTTGCCAAAATGACGGAAACCAGAAAAAATACCGTACCGCATAAATAAAAAAAGGAAAGGTCTGCTGCGGCAATACCTTTCCGACTGAATCGAAATATAGAATCATTTCTTGTGTCGTTTCACTTTTCTTTTATTTCCGTGTTCGTCAACAATATAGGTGTTTTCAAGATTAGCAACAAGACTTTCCTTAAAAGAATCGATATATGCACGGCGCAAAATTTGCTGTTCTTCCTTTTCTTCCGGCGTCAGTCCCTGTTCGGTCTTTGACTTCCTCGAAAGCTCGTTGATTCGGTCAATTTGCTGTTGTGTTACCATATTATTCCCATTCCTTCCAGATTTCAGGCTGATAGCCAAAGGTTGCTTTCTTACCGTTTCTGACAACAGGTGTAATAAATAACTCCTGATTCTCAAATAGTTTTTCTTTTTTGGCTTCGTCTGATGCAAGATATTTTATAAATGAAGAATCATATTTCTTTGACTTGGGGTTGATCACAGCTTCGATATCGCCCTTAGCACAGGATAAAACACTGTTGAATTCACCCTTGCTCATGCTGTATTTTGAAAGATCGACGAATTGAAATCGAATTCCTCTTTCTTTAAAGTACCGCTGGGCTTTTTTGGTGTCAAAACATTTTGAAGTGCCGAAAATCTGAATATTCATAATGCTTACGGTTGCTTTGAATCGGTTCAAGCAACTGCCTTTCTATATTTACTGCATAAAAATATATCATATATGTCCGATTTCGTCAAGTCTCGGTCAACACATGGTCACGCTTTGACCGGTTGTAATCGGCTAAGTATTCATCGGTGACAGTGCCGACTTCCTTACGGTGTGCAATCAATCCGATGACGTTGGGAATGACCATTAGTCCGTTGAATATGTCTGAAAGCGTCCAGACCACTTCAATTTTTAAAACGGAACCGATGAATGCGAGAACGCCACAGATTAAGAAATAATACTTAATCGCTTTTTGGCCGAAAAGGTATTCAATTGCGACGCTTGCATAAGAGGACCAGCCTAAAACGGTGGAAAACGCAAACAGAACGGTGGCGATTG
>JALEYA010000250.1 GCA_022779945.1 Oscillospiraceae bacterium
TTGGATTTTCTCATAAATAACAAGAGCGCCTGAGCAAATCTGCTTGAAATCAAGGATCATTATCCGATATATGTTGTACGATTAAGCCACGCCATAAAAAGAGCAAAAAACAGCTGTCATCATGGGAAATCCACGGTGACAGCTTTGCTGTTTTTATGCAGTTATGTAAACAGTTACTCTTCTATATATTTTTCATCAACAAGACTTGCCATAAGTTCAGCGTAATAAAAGATTCTGGGAAATATCGTATTATTAAAAAATTCAATTTCTTCGTTTGTGTGCTTTTTGTCTCCCATTTCTTCCGGATGATTTTTGAAGCACTCATTAAGAAGTGCCTGAATATCCTGAACACAGTTCAAAACAATATCAGCGGCGTCAGGTTTTTCAACGGCTGGAGTAAGTATTTTATGAAGGACATATTCGGGAAAAGTATAGTCATTTTCGAAGTATAGATAATATTCACAAAACTGGTGAGAGAAGTAAGGAGCTTTACTGAAAAGACCGTTTTCAAATTTTCCGCAAGGTTCTGAATTGTCTTGATGTTTCTTTATTTCGGTTTGAATTTTTTTCTGAACGTTCTGAACGCAGGATCTATAATCGTCACCATAATCCTCAAGAAAATAGAGAAAAGATTCTGCTTTTGCGTCACAGTACCAATCAAGATCCGGATTTTCTTCGCTGCAGGCAATCATCATATGGAAGAAATAACGGAAATTGTACCTCATAATTTGTTGAGCACGCATTATTTTGTCATGAGTTGTAACACAGTAATACATTGGTTTGTATAGGCAGTAATAGACCATTTCTTCAAAGTCAAGTCCATTTTCTTCTGCCATTCTTTTAATGATTTCAAATTGTTCTTTTGTCATAAGTGATAATAATTCAGTCATTTTATTTTCTCCTATTTTTTATATTAAATTTTATGTAAAGTAATCGTTGATTTCTCGTACAGCTCGTAGTCGCTCTCAATTTATTCTTACACGTTGCCCGACTGTGGCTGTCTTGAGCGATCTCAATCTTTACGGTTTTAAACACAAGGCTTTGTTCCATTAATTGAATCAAGATCTCTCCTCCTGCGGGAAGCAGGGGGAGATTTTTATATACAGAATGCAATCTCTAAAAATAGAACGCATAAAACGGATTAGCACAAGACAACACCCGATACAAAGAGCGAAAGCTACCTATGTAATTCAGCGGAAGACGCCGCAAGATAAAATTTTTCCGAAAAAATATCTCCCGTTCCGTCAAGAGCAGGAGGTGTTTTTTCTGTATCATACCAAAACGTATCTGACACGCTTCCGTTGTCATTCTGATTTTTGCACGACAAGGTTCCGGAAAAAATAATCACGTTGTCTCCTGACTTTTCTTTCTTTTGATTGAAAAAGGGTAAAAACCATATTATAATAGATTTACATTTTGTTACACGGGAGAAAAGAAAATGAAAACAACGACAAAAAAAGCTATGAAACGAAAGCTCGTATGCTTCATAACCGTCATGACAATGCTTGCTCTGGTTCCGATCGGAAATTGCCTTGGGTTTGAGCTTCCGGAACCGATTCAACAGATCTTCAGCACCAAATCGAGTGCCTCCTTTTATTATGAAGGAATCTATACCTTTGACATCAAGGACGACAATACGGCAACTATCATCCGTTGCGATTCGGAGGCCTCCGGTGACCTTGTTCTTCCGGATTCGTATGACGGTCATCCGATCACCACGATCTATTACAATGCGTTCGGTAAATGCGAAAACCTGACAAGTGTGACCATCGGGAACAATGTAACCGAGATCCATTCGTTTGCATTTGAGAATTGTACCGGACTGACAAAAGTCGTCATCGGAAGCAGTGTGTCCCGGCTTGGTATCGGAGCCTTCAAGGGCTGTACCGGGCTGACAAGCATAACCATACCGGGCAGTGTTACCAATATGGAAAAGGATCTGTTCGCCGACTGCAGAAACCTGACGGAAATCCGGGTGGAATCCGAAAACGGCTATTTTACCGATATAGACGGCGTCTTATTCAACAAAGACGAAACCGAAATTCTTTGTTATCCCAACGCCAAAGCGGACGGACATTACGAAATACCGGACGGCGTAAACAATGTTGCCTACGGTGCATTTAAGGATTGTATCAATTTGACAAGTGTAACCATTCCCGACAGCGTGACCGAAATAAACGAATATGCGTTCTGCGGCTGTTCCGGTCTTTCCGGAATCGTCATTCCCGACAGTGTAACAAGCACCGGCTCACAGGTGTTTGAAAACTGCACCGGGTTAAAAGAAGTAACGATACCGGATACGCTGACCGACCTCGGTTACGGTTTGTTCCGGTACTGCTCAGGCTTAAAAAAAATCACTCTACCTGACACTTTAACAGAAATCATCGCTGAATTATTCAACGGCTGTTCCGCACTGACGGACATCACGATTCCCGACACCGTCACAAGCATCGGCAGTCAGGCCTTTGCGGGATGCAGCAGCTTAACCGGCATCACCATACCGGAAAACGTAACAAGCATAGGCAATTCCGCGTTTTACGGGTGCAGCAGTTTAACTGACATTCGCATTCCGGACAATACAACCTCCATTCTTTCCAAAGCATTTTACGGCTGCAGCAACTTAAAAAGCATTTACATTCCGAGCAGTATAACCTCTATACCGATCGGCGTTTTTGCCTCCTGCGGCAGTCTTGAAACGGTTTATTATCCGGGTTCGAAAGAGCAATGGAAAAGCATTTCCGTCGAAAGTCAGAACGACGATTTAAAAAACGCAGCCGTTGTCGCTCTGCCCGACCGGGAAGCCGACAAAACCATTGACTTTATCAGCAAAAACGACATTCTTACGATTTTCGGCTCCGGGGCAATTCCGAACCGGACCGCCACGGTGTGGCATCTTTGGGATCAGAACAGTCAGGACATCACCACCCTCATCATCAGCGGTGTACGCTCCGTCGGTTCCAATACCTTCCGCGACTTTCCTTCCCTTTCGTCGGTTATCATTCTGTCCGACAACATCGTGATTCGGTCCGATGCCTTTGTCAACTGTCCGATGCTCGAAAATGTACTCATCTTCGGAAACAGCAGCTTTGAAAATGCATCGTTTTCTTCCTGCGCGGATTATATCCGTCTTTATGAAAACAGTAAAACCGTACACGACTATGCATTCTCCGGTAACACGATCAATGTAATTCCTTTCACCTTTGACCATTCTGTCCTGTCTTTTTCCGGCGAAGCAACGTTGAGCTCTTACGAGTTTTTTGATACACTTGCCGCTTTCTGTCTTGAATATGACAACATCGAGAAACT
>JALEYA010000251.1 GCA_022779945.1 Oscillospiraceae bacterium
GGAGAGAACAAACTATCCGAAACATAATCACTGAGACCACACTTAGTGTTTTTCCTCCACGAAAAGCGTTCTTTGCTTACTTTCTGACGCGCCTGTCAGAAAGTCAGTGCCCGCGCGGCATTAGCGCAAAGGTTGAAAGAGAGAAGTAGTTACAGCAGAAAAGAACCGACTGACCGATTGATAAGATGAACAGAGCGGTAAAGGTTAGTAGGTAACCCCCTCAGTCAGCAAAGCTGACAGCTCCCCCAAAGGTGGAGCCGAGTTTTACTTCGACAAACTAAAATTTGTCGCTCAGTTTACGGCTCGGGCACTCAGCTTACAATTAAGCACTGCCTATCCCGGCATTGGAGTCGCCACGCGACCGACAAACTGAAATTTATCGCTCAGTTTACGGCTCGGGCACTCAGCTTTCAATTAAGCACTGCCTATCCCGGCATTGGCGTCGCCACGCGACCACAAACTGAAATTTGTCGATTAGTTTACGGCTCGGACACTCTGATTTCACTCAAGCACCGTGCACCCCGGCATTGGTGTCGCCACGCGGCTTTGTCCATTGGAGTTGTCACTCGACAAAACGTTGTTTGTCTTGACAGAAACTCCGATTGACCTTATAATTATACTATTATTTTTTTACTTTGTGAGGTACGGTCATGTTTCTTTGCTATAACGAACCGGCGGTAATGAACTATTTTGGCTGGGAAAATGAAGCCTTGCCGCTCGGCAACGGAAAAATCGGTGTTAAAGTTTTCGGCGGTGTGGACTGCGAACTGATTCAGTTCAACGAGAAGACGCTCTGGTCCGGGGGAAAGGACGTTGAAGGCTTTAACTGCGGAATTTCGAATCCTGATGGCGGAAAGCAGATGAAAAAAATTCAGGCGCTTCTTGACGAAAATAAGCTGAAGGAAGCGGCATCGGAGATGAGCAAGCTTGAAGGAAACCATACGGGCTTCGGCTCGTATCAGGCTTTCGGTAATCTTTATCTGAACTTCGGGAAAGACGGTGTGAAAGGCGACCGATATGTAAGAGATCTCGACCTTGATACCGCTTCGTCAATGGTGACCTATCGAAAGGAGAAGGTGACCTTTACCCGTCATTACTTTGTTTCCTATCCCGCCAATTGCTTTGTGGCAAGAATCGAGAGCGAGGGAGACGACAACGCTTTTTCGTTCGACGCTTACCTTGTCAGCGAGCAAAAAGGTAAGATTGAAAGCCGGGACAATATGATCTTCCTTTCGGGAACGGTCAATGATAACGACGGCCTTAATGCGGCTGACGGTAAGGATAAAAACAACATGAAATACGGATGCGCCGTAAAGGTCATTCCGAAAGACGGCACCGTTACCGCAAAAGAGGACGGGAGCCTTGAAATAAAGGATACGACAAGCGCTGTCATCATCATGAGTCTTGCCACGGATTACATCAACGATTTTCCTGTCTTTTCCGACGGAAGTGATCCTCTTGAAAAAGCCGAGGACGGTGTCAATGCCGCAAGTAAGAAGAGCTTTCCCGAGCTTTACAGAGAGCACCTCAAGGACTATAAAGCGCTTTATGACCGCGTGAGCTTTCATCTCGGGGAGGAGGACGCCAGCCAGCCGACGGACTATATGCTCAAACGCTTCGGCAAAAAAGGCGAATACAAACGTAACCTGATTTCCATGCTCTTCCAATACGGACGGTATCTTCTGATTTCATCGTCAAGAGACGGCTCACTGCCGGCAAATCTTCAGGGAATATGGAACGCGAAGAATAATCCTCCGTGGGAATGCGACTATCATTTTAATATCAATGTTCAGATGAATTACTGGCCGGCGTACGAAACCAACCTTTGCGAAACCGCTTTTCCGTACATTGATTTTGTCAACAGCCTTCGTAAGCCCGGCAGAATTGTTGCGCTCGAAACGCTCGGAGTGGGCGAACGGGACAAGGATGGAAAGCCCGATTACAATAAGCCGACCGGCTGGGCAATCAACACGATGGTAACACCGATGGGTATGGCTGCGCCGGGCTTCAGCTGGCGTTGGGGCTGGTCACCCGTCAACGGTGCCTGGGCGGTTCAGAATACATACGACTATTACCGTTATACAGGCGACTGCGCAAAGCTTTCGAAAGACATTTATCCCGCCATGCAGGAGGCGGCTTTGATGTGGTCACAGCTTCTTGTTGAAGACAGCAACAGCGGACGTCTTGTTGTTTCGCCGTGCTTCTCACCCGAGCAAGGACCGGTTTCAAAGGGCGGTACGTTCGAGCAGAGTATTGTTTATAATCTTTTTGAATCGGTTGTCGAAGCGGCAAACGCACTGAAAAAAAGCGGACTTGACAGCAAGGTCGATTGGACACTTATTGAAAAAATCGACGCACAGAAAGACAGACTCAAACCGTATCATATCGGAAAACGCGGTCAGATCAAGGAATGGTACGATGAGGACAGCTTCCGTTTCGGCGGAAAATTCGACGGCATAGAAAAGCATCACCGTCATATTTCTCATCTTCTCGGTTTGTATCCGTTCAAGCAGATCACGCACGACACTCCGGAACTTATGAAAGCCGCAGAAAAGTCGCTTGACGACAGGGGAATCAAAACGACAGGCTGGGCATTGGCACACAGACTTCTTTGCTATGCAAGACTCGGTAAGGGCGACAAATGCGATACGATCATCGAACAGATTATGAAAACCACGATCTTAAAGAACCTTTTCGGAACGCATCCGCCGTTTCAGATTGACGGTAACTTCGGCTTTACCGCCGGCGTTGCACAAATGCTTCTCCAAAGCCATGAGAATGTGATAAGAATTTTTCCGGCCTTGCCGTCAAGCTGGAAAAACGGATCGTTTAAAGGGCTTCTTGCCGAAGGCGGATTTGAAGTAGACGCCGACTGGAAAGACGGTAGACTGAAAGAGGGTCGGATTCAACCGAAATTTGACTCGGAATGCAGGCTTTACGTTGACGGGAAGATTCTGATTGTGACCGATGATAACGGGACAGAAATTGAAACCGGGTTTGAAGACGGCATAACGAGTTTCAAAGCCGAAAAAGGCAAGAGCTATAAATTTTCATGATTTTTAAGGAATCTCTGATTAAATCAAAGCGTATGCTGCGATTTATTCAGAGGCTCCTTAAAGAAAGCGTCGAGGGAAAATCGGCGCTTTTGCTTTTTTATGATGCACGGTCAGAATCTTTCGGTTTTATTTGATTTTTGGAGGGCTTTGTGATATTATATTAAAGATTCGAACTTGTAAAGTTAAAGGAGCAAAAAAGTTGAAAGAGGATTATATCATGACTCTTGTATCCCGCCAGAATATAGAGGGCGAAAGAGAAGAAATCGAAATGACCGCTCTCGCCGATTTTGAGGGAAGTGAGGACGATTATTTTATCAGCTATACCGATGAAGAAGGCGACCTTGCCGGCTGTGTGACGACGCTTCATGTCGAAAACGGAAACCGTGTCACAATGACCCGGGACGGAGATTACAGCTCTCATATGATTATCGAAAAGAACGTTCGTCATGTTTCCCAGAACGTCACTCCGTACGGTATGCTGGCGTTCGGAATATCCGCTCTTGAGGTCGATTCCAGGGTGAAAGACGGAAACGGAACCTTGCAATTCAAGTATACAACCGATGTTGATATGCATCCGCTCGGCGAAATCGAATTTAATATCACCCTTCGCCAAAGAAACAACTGAAAGGAAATACAAAATGGAACTTACCGTCAATCAAGTACAAAATCAGATAAAAACGCTTATTGAAACTGCCGCTAAGGCTGCAATTAACGAAAACAAGCTGCCTGACGCCGCTTTGGCGGATTTTAAGGTCGAGGTTCCCGCCGACAGAGTGAACGGCGACTATTCGACAAACGCCGCTATGGTCAACGCAAAAGCGTTCCGGCTCCCTCCTCGTAAAATTGCCGATATTTTTGTGGAAGAGATGAAACTTGAGGGGACATATTTTGATAAGGCTGAGTGCGCAGGTCCCGGATTTATCAACTTCTTTCTTTCCGACCGTTTTTATGCCGATGTGCTTCTCGATATCAAGCGTGCCGGCGACAGCTACGGAAGAAGCGACTTCGGAAAGAAAAAGAAAATCAACGTTGAATTCGTCTCCGCCAATCCGACGGGACCGATGCATATGGGCAACGCCCGCGGCGGAGCGTTAGGCGACTGTCTTGCCGCTGTTCTCGATTATGCAGGCTATGATGTTCACCGTGAGTTTTATATCAACGACGCCGGCAATCAGATCGAAAAATTCGGTCTTTCCCTTGATATCCGGTATCAACAGCTTTTTAAAGGCGAAGAAGCCGTGCCTCTTCCCGAGGACAGCTATCACGGAACGGATATTATCGAAAGAGCCAAGGAGTTTGCCGACATAAACGGCGACAGCTACCTTGATAAGAGTGAAGAAGAACGGCGCAAGGCTCTTGTTGAATTTGCGCTTCCGAAGAATATTGCCAATATGAAAGCGGCGATGAACAAATACAGAATCGACTATGATACCTGGTTCAGTGAGCTTACGCTTCATCAGGGCGGCGAAATCAAAGACGTCATTGACCTTCTGACCGAAAGAGGTTACACCTATGAAGCGGACGGAGCCCTTTGGTATAAGAATAAACAGATTCAGACCGAAATGCTTCTTGCTGAGGGGAAGACGCAGGAATACATCGACAAGCTTGAACTCAAGGACGACGTTCTGATCCGAGCCAACGGAAATCCGACTTATTTTGCGGCGGATATCGCCTATCATAGAAATAAGCTCGAAAAAAGAGGCTTTGACAAGGCGATTGACGTCTGGGGCGCCGACCATCACGGTCACGTTGCAAGAATGAAAGGCGCCATGAAAGCCATCGGAATCGACCCGGACAGACTGGATATTCTTCTGATGCAGTTCGTGCGCCTTATGCGTGACGGCGAGGTCGTCAGAATGAGTAAGAGAACGGGTAAGGCAATTACGCTTGTTGATCTTCTTGATGAGGTGCCGATTGACGCCGTCCGATTTATGTTCAATATCAGAGAGCCCGGTTCGCTGATGGATTTTGATCTGGATCTTGCGGTGGAGGAAAGCTCAAAGAATCCTGTATATTACTGTCAGTACGCCCATGCAAGAATTTGCAGCATTCTTGAGAAACTGAAAAATGAGGGCAAGACGGTTCGTGACTGCAGCGAACAGGAACTGGAGCTGTTACAGGAGAAAGAAGAAAGAGAGCTGATCCGCTATCTTTCAACGCTTCCCGAAGTTATTGTCAACGCCGCAAGGAATTATGACCCGGCGAAGGTGACGCATTATGCCGTTGAGCTGGCAACGCTATTCCATAAGTTTTATAATGCCTGCCGTGTCAATGTGGAGGACGAGGCTCTTATGCAGGCGAGACTTTGCCTTTGCCTTTGTGTGAGAGACACGATGAAGAGCATTTTGAATATGCTGAAGGTCGATGCACCGGAAAGAATGTAAGCAAATATGCCGTGAATGTGACAAATTCATGGATGCGACTTACGGCCATTAAGTATATTTTAGGTTTTTATGTTAAAAATTGATAAGAACGATCAATAATTATTTTGAATATGATAGGAGGGCTAACAGTGAACGCAGAAAAAATACTTGTTGTTGACGATGATCTTAATATTTGTGAGCTTTTGAGACTTTATCTTGAAAAGGAAGGGTATACCGTTGTGATCGCAAACGACGGCGCTTCCGCTGTTACAATGTTCCGGGACGAAAGTCCGGCACTTGTACTTCTTGATATTATGCTTCCGAAGCTTGACGGATGGCAGGTATGCCGTGAAATCCGCAAGTTTTCCGACAAGCCGATTATCATGCTTACCGCAAAGGGTGAGGTGTTTGACCGTGTTCTGGGTCTGGAGCTCGGTGCGGATGACTATGTTGTTAAGCCGTTCGACACCAAGGAGGTCGTCGCAAGAATCAAGGCTGTCCTCCGCCGTACGGCCGCCAATGCCGCCGAAGAGGTCAAGGAAGTGAATTACGACAAGCTTTCGATCAACCTGACCAACTATGAATTGAAGGTAAACGGCGTTCAGATTGATACGCCGCCGAAAGAAATGGAACTGATTTTCCATCTTGCAAAAAATCCGAACCGCGTATTTACCCGTGACCAGCTTCTTGACGAGGTCTGGGGCTTCGATTATTACGGAGATTCCAGAACCGTTGACGTTCACGTCAAAAGACTTCGTGAAAAGCTTGAGGGTGTGTCCGATAAGTGGGAATTACGCACCGTCTGGGGCGTCGGATACAAATTCGAAACCAAGGATTGATTCTTTTCGTGACTTTATGAATCGAGCCACGGCAGAAAGAGGCTGTTGCAGTTGTGACCGCCTCTTTGTTTCTGTTTTATGTTGGCTCTCTATAAAGCAAAAATATGAGAGGAGTGCGGATTCGGTAACGATCTGCGGAAAAATGAAAAAGCAAAAGGCGAAAAAACTGACGACGAAAAAGAAGCAGGACAATATTTTTAAACGCTATTTTATTTTTACGGTTTTGATTGTGCTTGCTTGTCTTGTTATTCTCGGCTCAGTCATGATCGTATTCATCGCCAGCCAGTGGTGGAATGAAAAGACGGATACGCTTACGAGAAATGCACAGGATATTGTCAAAATTATGTCTGATCTTGAAAGCAGGGACGATATGGATGAAGAAACCTCCTATGAGCTTTTGAGCAACACGCTTCTTATAACGTCGAAAGCTACCATGTCGGATTATTTTGTTGTTGATACAAAAGGAAATATTCGCGTATGCAAGGACATGGACAAGCTCGATAAGGTTTCACAATGTTCCGAACACGGCAGCATGGTTATTCCTGAACAGTATATGACAAGAGCACTGAAAAACGGCTTTGCCGATTATGCAACGAACGACACGTTCGGTCTCGGAAAGTTTGTTGTTGCCGTTCCGTCGGAAACAGGCAATAAAAACCATGCCGTTGTCTTTGCGGTCGAGGATGCCATTACGGGTCTTTTACCGTATATACTGAACATTTTGCTTGTTTTCTCTCTGACAATGTTTATACTTGCTATCCTTTGCTTCATCATTATCTATGTTTTCTCAAAGGGCCTTACCGATCCGCTTTATGAGATGCAGGAGGTTACAAGGCATTTCGCCAAGGGCGAATTTGACCACAGAGCAAACGAAAACTATCGTCGCGGATACCTGAGCGACTTTGCAAAGTCACTCAATAAGATGGCGGATGAGCTTGCGGCCGATGAGGAGGCGCAAAGAAGCTTCGTTGCGAATGTTTCGCATGAATTGAAAACCCCGATGACGACCATCGGCGGCTTCATTGACGGAATACTGGACGGAACGATTCCGCCCGAACAGCAAAAGAAATATCTGACGATCGTTTCCAGCGAGATAAGAAGACTTTCAAGGACAGTTGTATCTATGCTCAATCTTTCGAAGATTGAAGCGGGAGAGGTCAGCCTTGC
>JALEYA010000004.1 GCA_022779945.1 Oscillospiraceae bacterium
CTTTGCGAGGCGGCAACCGTTATATATTTGTATCCTGACTTTTGCAAAAACATTCCGGCTTTTAAAAGAAGCGCATCAATAAACGCATTGACCGAGCGGTAGTGGTTGAAATAGGTGTGCGTCGGTTCGGCGCCGATCTCGTCGATGATGGCGTTCGAAAGCCGCACAACGATACTGACCGCATAGCAGCACTCGCCGAAGTCACCGTCGTCGATTTTACAAAAGCCGACGTCGGAAGCGCCCTCTTTCAAAAGGTAGTCTTTTAATTCTTCCTGTACTGTCATTTTTACACCTCAAAAATATTCAGTCCCGTTTCTTCATCATACACACGGCTGAGCTCTCCGTCAAGCTTGCGGATAAAGATTTCCGCCGTCGCACCGACCGTTGCCGACTGAAGATGACCGGCATGAGCCACGCCGTCAATCCCCGCCGCAGTGATATGAAGGTGAAGATGCGTCTGGCCATTCATGGTGCCGACGTTGCCCGAAAGATTGGAAATTTCCATAAAATCGGTGAAACGCTCGGGGCAAAACTCTTTTTTTGAGAGGTTATAAACCCCCATCACCGTGTCGTCCGCCGTACCGATTCCGCTGACAATACCTGCTTGAATGTTATTCTGCTCACAGAAACTCAACAGGGCGGAAAAGATCTCTTCTCCCTTGTCAAGCCTTACGGCGTATGTGTCGCCGAAACATTTTGCTTTCATGCTTATCACTCCGTATCATAAGTAAACAGCTTTTTGGAAAAGGCGATATGCTTTTCGTCGCTGTTTTCAAAAATGATCTGTCCGTTTTCCGTTCCCGGATTCAGCATTCCCGCATCAGACAGCAGATGCATGGTCTGTCTTGCCGCACCCTCGCCGCCGTCAAAGAACCGTACCTTGTTTCCGAGCACCTTAGCGATATCCTTTTTGGCGAACGGAAAATGCGTACAGCCGAGCACGACAAAGTCGATCTGTTCTTTGTCAAACGGCACAAAAAGGCTTTCCAGGTAGTCTTGTATTTCCTTTGTTCCGAGCCTGTCCGCCTCCACAAATTCGACAAGCTTCGGTGCAGGCAGCTTGATGATTTTCGCTTCGTCTGTAAATCTTGAAAGAAGATCGGCAAACTTCTTTTCCCGCAAGGTCAGCGGCGTTGCCATCACAACAACGGTCGGATATTCCGCCGAAAGCACGGCAGGCTTTAATGCCGGTTCCAGTCCGATAATCGGGAATGCGGGATATTTTGCTCTTAAATCGGCCGCAGCGGCGCTTGTTGCCGTATTACAGGCAAGGACGACCGCTTTGGCTCCCCGAGAAAGCAGATATTCGAAGTTTTCCATTGTCAGACGCCTGATTTCCTCGGTTGTTTTCGTTCCGTAGGGAGCGTTCCTACTGTCGCCGAAATAGAGATAATTCTCATTCGGCATGATTTTATAAAGTTGTCTGAGTACGCTTACTCCGCCCATTCCCGAATCGAAAACCGCAATCGGAGAGGAAGGAGTAATATTTTCTGTTTTCATCGCTGTGACCATTCCTTTTTCAAGCATAAAAGCAGACAAATGAGTTGAAGCAAAATGAATTCGTAATTCGTAATGCGTAATGCGTAATTGTTGTCGCGGATTGACACGGTGTAAACGGATACCGTTTTACCCGCAGAGTTAACCTCGCTCTGTCGGGAAGATGGTAGATTATAATGTTTGTCGCGTGGCGACATCAATCCCGGGGTACACGGTGCTTGCTTGAAAGTTGAGTGCCCGAGCCGTGAATTGAGCAATAAATTTTAGTTTGTTGAGACCCCTCTGTCACGTTCGTGACATCTCCCCTTTCAGGGGAGAATCATTATATAATGCACTTGGAGAAATATTTTTCTCCCCTGAAAGGGGAGATGTCGGCTCTGCTGACAGAGGGGTTCTTCTGCTGACCGTCAGCACAAGGTAAATTTCAGCTGAGCTTACTCCCTCCGACGGCTGACGCCGCCACCTCCCTCACGAGGGAGGCTCAATTACTGTCTTGTTTCCTATGATATACAATCTCAAGGCGGTTCGGTAGGGGCAGCCCCGTGTGGCTGCCCAAAACAAGGCGTCCTTTAATTTTACCAAGAAAAAATAGGCGGACGA
>JALEYA010000071.1 GCA_022779945.1 Oscillospiraceae bacterium
GATGAAGGCTGAAGAATTAGAGGGCGTATTCTGCTCTGAGCTTGTCAAGCAGGAGCTGAATAACGACGACCGTTATATCGAAATTCCGCAGACGATCCGTGATTTTTATAAAATGTACCGTCCGTCTCCGCTTGTCAGAGCGTACTGTCTTGAAGAAAAGCTCGGCACACCGGCGAAAATCTATTATAAATTTGAGGGCAACAACACGAGCGGAAGCCACAAGCTCAACTCCGCCATTGCCCAGGCGTATTACGCAAAACAGCAGGGTCTTTCCGGTGTGACGACCGAAACCGGTGCCGGTCAGTGGGGCACGGCGCTTTCAATGGCGTGCGCTTACCTCGGTCTTGACTGTAAGGTATACATGGTTAAATGCTCCTATGAGCAAAAGCCGTTCCGCCGTGAGGTTATGAGAACCTACGGTGCCGATGTTACGCCGTCCCCGTCGAACACAACGAATGTCGGCAGAGCCATTCTTGAGCAGTTCCCGGGCACCACGGGAAGCTTGGGCTGTGCGATTTCCGAAGCGGTCGAAGCGGCCGTCTCCAGCGGCGGAAAATACCGCTATGTTTTAGGCTCGGTTCTGTCTCAGGTTCTCCTTCACCAGTCGGTTATCGGACTTGAAACCAAGACCGCCCTCGACAAGTACGGCATCACGCCCGATATCATCATCGGCTGCGCCGGCGGCGGCTCGAACCTCGGCGGACTGATTTCTCCGTTCATGGGCGAAAAGCTCCGGGGCGAAAAGGATTACCGCTTCATCGCCGTTGAGCCTGCGTCCTGCCCGTCGCTCACAAGAGGTAAGTTTGCGTACGACTTCTGCGACACCGGTAAGGTTTGTCCGCTTGCAAAGATGTACACTCTCGGCAGCAGCTTTATTCCCTCGGCAAATCACGCCGGCGGACTTCGCTATCACGGCATGAGCTCAGTTCTTTCCCAGCTTTATGATGACGGCTATATGGAGGCCGTTTCCGTTGAGCAGACCTCCGTTTTCGAAGCGGCGGAAATGTTTGCAAGAATCGAAGGAATTCTTCCCGCTCCCGAATCGTCCCACGCAATCCGTGTTGCGATCGACGAAGCGCTCAAGTGTAAAGAGACCGGCGAGGAAAAGACGATCGTATTCGGTCTTACCGGCACGGGCTACTTTGATATGGTGGCTTACGAGAAGTTCAACAACGGCGAAATGAGAGACTACATTCCGACCGACGAAGAGCTTGAAAAGAGCTTTGCCCAGATGCCGAAGGTTGACAAATAAAATAGAATTTCAGAATAAAGCAGGGGCTTGACGGTATTGTCTGCCTCTGTTTTTCTTTTTTGCCGGGGTCGTGTGACGACACCAATGCCGGGGGTCGCGTGGCGACGGCAATCCCGGGGTACATGGTACTTAATTAAAAGCTAGGTGCCCGAGCCGCAAACTGAGCGGCAAATTTTAGTTTGTCTTGCTAATAGTTAGTTTGTACTTTTTGGATTTAGCTACTTCTATATCTTTCCCTTGCGCTAATGCCGCGCGGGCACTTACTTTCTGACAGGCGCGTCAGAAAGTAAGCAAAGAACGCTTCTCGTAACAGGACAACACTAAGTGTGGTCGCACTGTTTGTGTTGAGGATGGTTTGTTCTCTCCTATGCTTGAAGTGCTGAAAGTTGATTTGCTGATATTTTATCTTACTTTTGGTTAGCAGTTTTCAATTTTCTTACTTCAAACTTTTAGTTTTGGAAAGTCAAATCTTGGAACAATATTAATTTTTAATTTGCAAATAAAAAGCAATCTTATTAAAACCCCAGTCTGTCCGTTGCTGCGTCAGGCACATAAGAGATCAGACCGACTGTTGCTGCTATAGCGCGATTAACGCTTCGTGTTTATCTGTTTCGGATCGCTGTGCCTGACCCGTTTGAACACTGCCGATAGTACAGACTGACTGAAGCGTTTTCGACCCGCAGTTTTTTCCTCGCCCTCAAGGCGAGAAAAAACTCGGCTGAGAAAACGCGTACTGAAAGAACTTCTTTGCATACTTTCTTTTTCGCCTGAAAGAAAGTATGTGCCCGCGCGGCATTAGCGCAAAAGTAGAAGAATAGCAGAAGTTAAAGCAAAGGAGAACAAACTAACCGATAGATAAGATAAACTAAAATATGCCACTGAGTTTACGGCTCGGGCGCTCAGCTTTCAATCAAGCACCATGAACCCCGGCATTGGTGTCGCCACGCGACCGGACAAACAAAATTTGCCACTCAGTTTACGGCTCGGGCGCTCAGCTTTCAACCAAGCACCATGAACCCCGGCATTGGTGTCGCCACGCGACCAAACTAAAAATTATATGTCATGCATAAGAGTGAATCAATCACTCTTGATTCTCCGGATGCAGTTTAGTATAATAGAAGCCGAAAAAATGAATACGGAGGAATCGAAAATGAAGTACACAATGGATTTAATCAAAAAAAAGGTTCTTATTACCGGCGCCGCAAGCGGAATCGGTCTTGAAACGGCAAAAGGCTTTCTGGAAAACGGCTGTGATGTCTGCCTTGCGGATTTTAACGGCGAAGCGAATGAAAAAGCAAGAAAAGAGCTTTCGGACAGCTTCCCCGAAAGAAAGATCATCGCCGTGACGGCCGATATCACAAAATCCGAGGACACCGATAAAATCATCGCCGCAGTCAAAGTCGCTTTCGGTGGACTCGATATCCTAGTCAATAACGCAGGAACGGGTGCCAATGTCCGCTCGCTCAACGAAACGAAAGAGGGATGGGAGAGAGTTATCAATCTGAACCTTAACAGTCATTTCTATCTTTCGCAGAAGGTTGCTTCCGAATTTTTTGTTCCGCAAAAAAGAGGGAATATCGTCAATATGTGTTCGCTGAGTGCCTTTATCGGCGTGCCGAATGCCGTTGCGTACAGTGCAAGTAAGGGTGCCGTTCTTCAGATGACAAAATCGCTTGCCGGTGAATGGGCAAGATTCGGTATCCGGGTCAACTGCGTCTGCCCGGGCTTTGTGGAAACGCCGCTGATAGCCGATAACGTTGCGAACGAACGCTGGATGGCATATATGCATATGAGAATTCCGATGAAACGGCTTGCCAGACCCGAAGATATCGTCGGATCGGTTTTATTCCTGTCGTCTGACCTTTCGGCGTATATTACGGGTACGTCGATCATCGTTGACGGCGGCTTTTCAAGCGGATCGTAATTTCGATAAGCAGAAAGAGAAGCTGAAATGAACTACGATTATCAATTTTGCCGTCTTGATACGGTAACGCTTGCATATATTGAAAAGGGTGAAGGCGAACCGCTTATCCTTCTTCACGGCAACGGCGAAAATTCGGAATATTTCGAATATCAGATCGAGTTCTTCTCCCGGTATTATCGGGTGATTGCCGTTGACAGCCGGGGACACGGAAGAAGCGAAAGAGGGTCGGGTGAGCTGACCTTGCAAAGAATCGCGGACGACCTTTTTGAATTTATGAATCAGCTTTCGATTGAAAAGGCGAATCTTTTGGGCTTCAGCGACGGTGGAAATATTGCGTTGCTGTTTGCGTTGAAACATCAGGAGAAAATCAGGAAGCTGATCGTGAACGGGGCAAATCTGGATACCAAAGGGGTGCTTGCCGTTTTTCAGGCAGGTGTTGTTGCGGGGCATGCGCTTTTGTCACTTCCGGCCAGGAAAAGCCCCGAAGCGAACTTAAAAAGAGAAATCCTTTCTTTGATGATCGGTCAGCCGGACATCACAACCGATGAGCTTTCATCCGTCGCTGTTCCGACGCTTGTCCTTGCGGGAACGCACGACGTCATCAAGAGGAAACACACGGAAAAGATTTTCGCGTCTCTTCCGGACGGCCGGATTTGCCTGATAAAAGGCGGCCATGCGATTGCACGGGAGAACCCCGGTGAATTCAATAAAACGGTGCTTGAATTTTTGACCGCGTAGGCAATTTCAACAAAAAGGGCTGCCTATTTTTGGATGACGATATCAAAGAAATTGATTGTAAATGGTATATTCGTGTGTTATACTTCTTTTGTTAAAACAGTTTAGCAGACATCTGTCTGCAAAGAAAGGAAGAAAGAACAATGAAAAAAGTTTTAAGTGTTTTGCTAAGCCTTGTGATGGTTCTTGCACTTTGTACGGTTGCTTTTGCGGCCGGTGAGGATCCCTCGGCTCCGCTTCAGTTCAATCCGGACGGAACCTTCAAGATCATGCAGGTCAACGATACGCAGGACATCGAAAAGATGAACAAAAAGACGGTTGCGTTTTTAAAGAAAGCGCTCGAGACCGAACAGCCCGACCTTGTTGTCGTTGCCGGTGATATTCTTTCGGATATGTTCATCGGTGCAACCGAAACAAGAGTCAAGAATGCGCTCCGTGCGCTCGGTACCATTTTCAACGACGCAAAGGTGCCGTTTGCGATCACCTTCGGCAACCATGACCACGACCTTGAAGATACCGTTTCGATCGCCGACATGATGAAAACCTTTGAAGAGTTCGATTACTGCGTCAACTCCGAGGGCTGCGATCCCGGTACATACAGCCTGCCGATTCTCAATTCCGACGGCACGGCCTATGCGCTGAATGTTTATATGATGGATACCAACAACAAGAACGGTACTGTCAGCGGTTACACCGGCGTGTACCCGAATCAGGTTGAATGGTACAAGGAAAAGAGCGACGAGCTGAAAGCCGCAAACGGCGGTAAGGTGATCCCGTCCCTTCTTTTCCAGCACGTTCCCGTTAAGGAAATCTATCAGTTCATTGACGAAACAAGTGCCAAGGAGAGCAACACTTCCGTATTCAGCCTCGATAACTACAAGTGGTACCGGCTTAACAGCGAAAAGCTTATTTCCGACAACAGTGTTTTGGGTGAAGCTCCGTGTTCGGAGCCGCTTACCCATGTGACGGGTCAATATGAAGCATGGCTTGAAAAGGGCGATATCATCGGCGCTTTCTTTGCCCATGACCATGTCAACAACTTCGTCGGCAGAACCGATGAGGGACTTATTCTCGGCTATAACGGCGGAACCGGATTCCGTTCCTACGGCAACGGCGGCAAAAGATCGGTCAGAGTCTTTGAATTGAACGAAAACAATGTTTCCGCTTATACAACACGCTCAGTATTTTATGAGGAGCTGATCGGCGATCCCGGTCTTTGCATAAGTGATCTGCTCACTCCGGCGATTGTCGGCGATCTCCTCCGAACACTCTACCGATTCCTCGGAATCACAAAATGGTATTAATCATTCAGTGAGTTAAAACGGCATGGCTCAGGCTGTGCCGTTACGGCTTTATCATATCTTTACTGAAAGGGCAGAAAAATGAGAATCGGAGTTTCTTCTTCCTGCTATTATCCGCTTGAAACCGAAAAATCGCTGATCCGGCTCGGTGAAATGGGTGTAAAAACGGCGGAGGTCTTTTTCAATTCCCCGTCGGAGCTTTCGGGTGAGTTATTCCGTGAGATTTGCGCGATCAAATCTCACTACGGAATGGAAATCGTCTCGTTTCACCCATTTATGTCTTTCGCCGAGGGGTACTTTCTGTTTTCAAACTATGAACGCCGGTTTTACGACAGTCTTGAAACGATTTATAAGCCGTGCTTTGAGGCGGCGGCGAATCTCGGGGCGAAGTATGTCATTCTCCACGGTGCAAGAGGGAAAAAGACGATTTCCGACGAAGAATATGCCGAACGTTTTTTTAAATTCAACGAAAAAGCGAAAAGCTTAGGTGTCAGCGCCGCCCACGAAAATGTTGTACACTATTCGGGGGAAAGTCCCGAGTTTATGTTGTATCTCAAAAAAATGCTCGGCGACAGCTTCAACATGGTGCTTGATGTCAAGCAGGCAAGGCGGACGCAGGTCGATTACCGGCAGTTTCTTGATACACTTCAGGAAAGCATCGTTCACGTCCATGTCAGCGATTTTGACGCCTACCGTGACTGCACACCGCCGAAAAAGGGCGGACAGTTCGATTTTCATGAGCTTTTCGACTTGATGAAAAAAATCGGCTACAACGGAAAGTATATTATCGAGCTTTACAGCGACAGCTTCAAGACAGACGGGGAACTGAGAGATTCTTACGTGTATTTAAAGTCGATTATGAAAGAATAAGCAAAACGCAAAAAAGACGGGAGCCGGATCAAGTGTCCGGCTCCTGCATTTTACAAACAAAACAGCCGCAGACAAAACAGTCCGCAGCTGTACTGAGAAATTTGCGTTTGCTTATCCGAAGAACGCCTTATGAACGGCTTCAACCGCCTTGTCGGCAAGCTCCTTGTCGATCAGAACGGAAACGGTGATTTCGCTTGTGGAAATCATGCTGATGTTGATGCCGGCTTCATAAAGAGCACCGAACATCTTCGAAGCCGTGCCCGAATGCGACTGCATACCGGCACCGACGATGGATACTTTTGCGACCGTTGTGTCGCAGGTGACCTTTGCCCCCTGGAGGCTGAACAGATCCTCAAGAACTTCAACGGCGGTTTCGGCATATTCCTTGGCACAGGTGAAGGAGATATCCTTTGTACCGTCTCTTCCGACCGACTGAAGAATAACGTCGATATTGATTCCTTTTGAAGCAAGCTTTGAGAACATCTTGAAAGCGTTTCCGGGAACGTCCTGCATTCCGACAACGGAAATTCTTGCTACGTCCGTATCCTTCGTAACTCCTCTGATTAACATTTTCTCCATCTTTGCTACCTCCTTGACGATGGTTCCCGGCTCTCTTTCAAGACTGGAGAGAACCTCTAATTCGACATTGTATTTTTTGGCCATTTCGACCGAACGGTTGTTCAGCACCTGTGCGCCGAGCGTTGCAAGCTCGAGCATTTCATCGTAGGTGATATCCTTGAGCTTCCTGGCGTTCGGAATTTTTCTCGGGTCGGCGGTGAAAACACCGGTAACATCGGTAAAAATCTGGCATCGGTCGGCGTGAAGCACCGCGGCGATGGCAACGGCGCTGGTGTCCGAGCCGCCTCTTCCGAGGGTCGTCAGGTCGTCTGATTTGTTGATGCCCTGGAATCCGGCAACGACAACGATTTTTTTCTTGTCAAGCTCGCTTTGCAGTCTTTCGGCCTTGATGGATTCGATTCTTGCCGAACCGTAGGCACGGTTTGTGTGAAAGCCTGCCTGCCAGCCTAAGAGCGACACAACGGGACAGCCGAGCTTTTCAATCGCCATCGCAAGAAGCGAAATCGAAATCTGCTCACCGGCGGTAAGAAGCATATCCATTTCCCGTTTTGAGGCCTTCGGATTAATTTCCTTTGCCTTTTCAATAAGGTCGTCCGTCGTGTCTCCCTGTGCGGAAACGACAACCACGACATCGTTGCCCTCTTTATAAGTATCGGTAACGATACGCGCTACATTCATAACTCTTTCGGCGTTGGCAACGGAGGAACCTCCGAATTTCTGTACTATCAGTGACATAATTGAACCTCCAAAATCCGCCTTTGCGGACGGTAATATCAATAATCGGTGACCCGGATGACCGAGTCGGGCTTGACCGAAACCTCATCAAGCCGTTTCATCAGCGCTTTTTCCGTCTTCACTTCGGTGATAACAAGTGTCTCGCCGTCTTTTTCGGCGACATCACAAACGGGAAGCTTTGTGCGAAGTTCTTCTTCGATTCCCGTCTTGCCGAAACGCAGGAAGAGTGCGGTTTCGGTGTTCTCGTGAGCCTCAATGAAGTTCTCTTTCGGCTCGCCCCAGCCGAAGAATTTTCTTTTCTCGCTGTTGGCGGCGCAGTCGATGACGTCGCCAACGACGGCACTTGCCGTTGCAAGCTTACCGGCGCCCTTGCCGTACATCAGAACATCACCCGTAGCATCGCCTCTGACCAGGCAGGCATTAAACACGCCGTTGACGGAAGCGAGCATACTTTCTTTTTTGACAAGAGCGGGAGAAACCATAATCATGATTTTTCCGCTTTCCAGCATTTTGGTTCTTGCAATCAGCTTGATAACGTAGCCGATTTTGGCGGCGTCCTCAACGTCCTTGAGCGTGATTTTCGAAATGCCCTCGGTATAAACGCCGTCGGGGTAGACATGATGACCGAAAGCGAGAGACGCAAGAATGCAGATCTTCCGGCAGGCGTCGTGACCGTCCACATCGGCGGACGGATCTCTTTCGGCAAAGCCGTTATCCTGCGCAAGCTTCAAAGCGTCCTCAAAAGACATTTTGTCTACTATCATTTTATCTAAAATGAAGTTTGTGGTTCCGTTCAGAATACCGGCGATTTCGCTGATGCGGTTGCCGGCAAGACAACGGCTGATCGGGCGGATAATCGGAATACCGCCGCCGACCGACGCTTCAAAAAGGAAGTTTACGTTATTCTCTCTTGCGAGCGTAAGAAGCTCAAAGCCTTTTTTTGCGACAAGTTCCTTATTGGAAGTGACAACGTGCTTGCCTTTTTTCAGACAGGCGGAAACAAAATCAAAAGCAGGATTGACACCGCCCATGGTTTCGACAACGATATCAATTTCATCGTCGTTTACCACGTCGTCAAAATTTTTTGTCATAAGAGAGGAAAATTCGTTGTTTTCAAAATCTCTGATGTCGAGAATGCGGCTCAATTTAAGCGCAACACCGCTGTTTTCCAATATGGCGTCGGCGTTTTTGCTGATTACTTCGGCTACACCCGAGCCGACAACGCCGAAGCCGAGAATTGCAACGTTCATATATTTCACTTTGCCTTTCTTATTTGGTATACAAGAGTAAAGACTCCTATTTTCCTTATATCCTACCACATTTCGACGATTTATAAAAGTGTTTGAGGCGAAAATTTTTTTATTTTGTGAAATCCATTGATTTTGAACACGGCTTGGGTTAATATTATGTATATATCTATTAAAATAAGGAGTGTTCCTGATGCAGGTTGTTGAAAAAAGACGGCAGACGATCATCAACGTTATTTATTTTGGAATGATAATTGCGTTTGCCGCCGTTATGCTGCGATATGCCGTCGGCATCTGTATGCCGTTTATTATTGCCTTTGTTTTTGCGGCGATTCTCCAAAAGCCGAAAAATTTCCTTGTACGGAAAACACCGCTGAAAAAGGGCTTGGCCTCCGCAATCTGCGTTTTGCTGGCGCTTGTGCTGATCGCGCTTGTCTTTTCTTTGATCGGGGCGCGGGTGTTTGATGAAATCAAGGGCTTTATCGATTATCTTGTTCTTCAGTTCAAGGATCTCGAAACTCTGGTCGATAAGGTTGAAACGTGGTTTTCGGGCGTGATTGCTTCGCTGCCGGAATTTATTGAGAAATCGCTTGCTGAATCTTCCGAACGTTTTTTCACAAAGCTTCGCGAATCCATTAACGGTGAAAGCGCCGAACTTACCCAACAGATTACGAGCGGCATTGCCGGAAAGTTCAATATGTCCTGGATCTCCACTCCGTTAAACGGTGTTATTTCTACGGCAAGACAGCTTCCGAACGTATTTGTCGCCGTTATCATTACAATTGTATCCAGCTGCTTTTTGACAAGTGACTTCCAGCGTGTGATGGATTTCATCAAGCTTCAGTTCCCCGAAAAACGGCGCACGGATCTGACAAGAGCCAAGGCGATTTTAAAAGACTCCCTCGGAAAAATGGGCAAGGCGTATCTGATCATCATGCTCATCACCTTTGTTGAAATGAGTGTCGGTCTTACCGTGCTTCGCCTGATCGGCGTATTCGAATCGAACTATATTGTGCTCATCGGTGCGGCAACGGCTATCATTGACATCGTGCCGCTTCTGGGCACGGGAACGGTTATTTTCCCGTGGGCGCTTTACTGCCTGATTATGAAGGATTACGGCATGGCAATCGGTCTTGTGATCATTTACGTTGTCATTTCCGTTATCCGCCAGGTAATCGAGCCGAAGCTTGTTGCCGGCCAGCTGGGACTTTCTCCGATCGTCACCATCACCGCCATGTATCTCGGACTCAAGCTTTTCGGCTTTATCGGAATGTTTGCTTTGCCGCTTACGATCATCGTGCTCAAGCTTTTGAACGATGAGGGAATCGTCAATCTTTGGAAGTCCAAAGACAAGGAAGAAAAGATGAAAGCTGCTGTAAACAAAGAGGGCACGGGGAATCCGCCGGAGGAGGCAACAAAATCCGACAGCGATACGGCACAAGTGACCGCAGAAGAACCCAAGCCTGAACAAAAAGAAAGCGGAAAGGCATCGCTTTCCGACAAGATAAAAAAGAAAAAGAAATAAACGGAGGGAAACAATGAAAACAAAACGTGTTGTAAGCATAATTCTTGCCGCTTTGCTGATTATTTCCGTCGGCATAACCGGCTTTGCGGCAAACGACGAAGCGATGACGGCTCAAATTGGATGAGTGCAATTGACGGCGAAAAGAGAATTACGGCTATCAACATTCCCGGTACGCACGACAGTGCAACGGTCAATGCAGACACAAATACGGTTTCCAGAACGCAGTCGCTTTCAATTGCGGGTCAGCTGTATGCCGGTGCACGGTATTTTGATATCCGTCTGAAAAAATCGGGCAAAAGCTTCTATTCCGTACACAGCGTGGTTTACAACCGAAAAGATGTCGGTTTGTTCGGCGAAAAGCTGACCGCCGACGATATCATCGCCGATTTCAGAGCTTTTCTCACGAAGAATCCCGGCGAAACCGTTCTGATGCTTTTAAAAGAAGAAAGCAGCCGCATGGGAACCGATTTCTATACCGGATTTTATGAGAAGTATATTGAGCCGGAGTTTGACTTATGGTATGTCAGGAACGACCATATTCCGACGCTTGACGAGTGCAGAGGAAAAATCGTTATTTTAAGATATAACTCGGTTGATGATGAGAGGTTCGACAACACGAACAGCGGCATCAGCTTCAACGGATATCCGTACATCAATAATTACAAAACCAAAGACTTCCGGTTTACGCAGGTTTACATGACAAAGCCCGAGGACGAAACCAGGGAAGAGCCGTCGTCTTATGCAGGTCTTTATGTTCAGGATTCGTTCCGGCTTGCGCCCGAAAAGAAGTGGACGGCTGTGTCGTCGTTCCTTGCCAACGAGAAAAAACCTTGGTGGTTTTCGGTCTGCGTGACCTCTTCCGCGGCCGGCAGTTCCCCGTATTACAATGCATTGCTCATCAACAAGAAACTGATGGAGTATCCGTTTGAAAAAGGCAGGCTTTACGGAATAATCAGCGTTGATTTCGCCGATGCGGAGCTTTGCGGTCGGATTTATCAGTCGAATGATTTCACGAACGAGCCGAACGCAGCGACAGCCGCACCGGAGGAAACGATTGTTTATGCGTACCTTGGTGAATTCATCGAAAAGGTCAGAAACGTTCTGTTCTCGGTCATCGCTTCATTTGTTAAGTAAAAATCATATGGATCGGTAAACAAAAAATGCGCCCGGAAAGGACGCATTTTTTTGCTTGGACTTTATATATGATAGAGATTGTCATTTTCGTAATCCGGCTCGCTTGTCAGGTTGATGCCGAGCTTGGTAAAGACGGCACTGTCGCTTTCGCAAAGAATAACCGAACAGTGGGCTTCGCTTCCTTTCAGTTGAGAAAGGGCTTTCAAGGCCTTTTCGGCATTCTTGTCGGTCGCGGCGCTGACAGAAAGGGCAACGAGAATTTCATCGATATGAAGTCTCGGATTGGCGCTGCCGAGATAGTTCACCTTAAGGCTTTGTACCGGCTCAATCAGGCTTGACGGAATCAACGTCAGTTCATCATCTATTCCGGAAAGGTATTTCAGGGCGTTGAGAATCAGCGCTGAGGTTGCACCGAGAAGACTTTTTGTTTTTCCGGTCAGTACCGTACCGTCGGGAAGCTCAATCGCGGCGGCAGGAGCACCGGTTTCTTCGGCAACTTTATTAGCCGCAACGGCACAGGCTCTGTCGTTTTTGGTGACACCGACCTTGTTCATCAGAAGCTGGATTTTTTCGATTTCTTTCACGCAGTCGCCGCCTTTTCTCATCGAGCAAAGAGCCGTATAGTATCGGCGGATAATCTCCTGCTTTGCCGCCCGGCAGACCGCCTCGTTGTCGAAAATACATTTGCCCGCCATGTTAACGCCCATATCCGTCGGTGACTTATAGGGTGATTCGCCGTAGATGCGCTCAAAAATCGTGTTGAGTACGGGGAAAATCTCAATGTCGCGGTTATAGTTGACCGTCGCTTCGCCGTAAGCCTCAAGATGGAACGGATCAATCATGTTGACGTCGTTGAGATCGGCAGTTGCCGCTTCGTAAGCAAGGTTGACCGGGTGACTGAGCGGAAGGTTCCAGATCGGGAAGGTTTCGAATTTAGCATAGCCGGCATTGATACCTCTTAAATGCTCGTGATAAAGCTGAGACAGGCAGACTGCCATTTTTCCGCTGCCCGGACCGGGTGCGGTGACGACCACGATGCGTCTTGACGTTTTGATGTATTCGTTCTTGCCGTAGCCGTCCGCCGAAACGATTTTTTCAACGTCGGACGGATAACCGTCGATTTTATAGTGGGTATAAACGTCGATTCCGAGCGACTGAAGCTTTGCCTTGAAAGCGTCCGCCGCTTCCTGATGGCTGTACATGGTGATGGCAACCGAGCCGACATAAAGACCGACGCTTCTCAATCGGTCAATCAGTCGCAAAACCTCCATATCATAGGTGATATTGAGGTCACCGCGCCGTTTCCGGCTTTCGATGGCGCCTGCGCTGACGGCAATCACGATTTCGGCCTCGTCCTTGAGAGACAGAAGCATTTTCAGCTTGCTGTCGGGCTTGAATCCGGGAAGAACGCGGGAAGCGTGGTTGTCGTCAAACAGCTTTCCGCCGAATTCCATATAAAGCTTTCCACCGAAATGCGCCATACGCTTTTTGATCTGCTCGGACTGCATTTCGATATATTTGTTGTTATCAAAGCCTGTTTTATACAAAAAAATCACACCGTTTCAAAATACTCTGTTCAATAATATATCAGAAAATCGGACTCTTTTCAACCGTAAACGACAGAAATTTTGCTGTTTTTCGTCTGCCGTTATTTAATATCGCCAACAGCCGGTCGCAAGGCGACACCAATGCCGGGGAGCACGGCATTTGATTGAAAGCTGAGTGCCCGAGCCGTGAGCTGAGCAATAAATATTATTTTGTCGTACCCCCTCTGTCACGAATGTGACAGAGGGGGTACTCAACTGACCGTCAGCGCAAGGCGAGATTCTGCTTAGCTTACTCCCTCCGACGGCTAACGCCGCCACCTCCCTCACGAGGGAGGCTCAATTGCCGCACTCTTAGGTTGATGAGAATCGGCTCCCTGGTGAGGGAGCTGTCACGCAGTGACTGAGGGAGTCCTCACCGACAAACTAAAATTTGTCGCTCAGTTTACGGCTCGGGCACTCTGCTTTCCATGTGAAGCACCATGCCCCCTCGGCATTGGTGTCGCCACGCGACCAAACTCAATTTTACCGTCCAACCCACGGCTCGGGCACTCAATTTTCAATTAAGTACGATGCACCCCGGCATTGGCGTCGCCACGCGACCAAACTCAAATTTGTCGCTCTGCTTAGGATAAAAAAGCAGGGCTAAGCCAAGCGCGGCAGCCCTGCTGATATATATAAGTTGGCTCTATTCCGTAACCTTGTTTTCGCCGACCTTGCTGATAACCGTCTTGTAAATATAGAGAAATGAAATCACGCTGACAATGACCGAAACGACCTCAGCTATCGGAAAAGCGAGCCAGACATAGTCGAGTACGCCGGTTTTGGAAAGAAGATACGCTACGGGAATGAGCACGACAAGCTGTCTTGTAAAGGACACGATCATGGAAAGATAGCTTTTTCCCGTCGCCTGAAAGACTGAACCGATACAGATACAAAAGCCGGCAAGCACGAACGAGGTGCTGATGGTGCGAAGTGCCGGTATGCCGATTGTCAGCATATTTTCCGAAGCTTCGAAAAGGCTGAGCATCGTTTCGGGGAAAATCCACATCAAAGCCGTTCCGACCGCCATAATGGAGCAGGCGAGAATCAGGCTCAGCTTGACCGTTTTCAACATTCTGTCCTTCTTCTGTGCACCGTAGTTGAAAGCGATGATCGGAATAATGCCGTTGTTCATACCGAAAATCGGCATGAAAACAAAGCTTTGAAGCTTGAAATATACGCCGAATACGGCGGCGGCGGTCTGCGTGAACGAAAGCAGAATCTTGTTCATCAGATACGTCATGACCGAGCCGATGCCGACCATAATGATTGACGGCACGCCGATTTTGTAAATTTCACCGATGATTTTTCCGTCGGGCTTAAAGCCTTTTACTTTAACGCTGATTTCTTTGTTGAACTTGTGGTTGAGAATGACAGCGGCGATAAAGGCGGCAATCTGTCCCATGACCGTGGCAACGGCGGCGCCGGCGGCTTCAAGTCTCGGGAAGAAGCCGATTCCGAGAATGAACAGCGGGTCAAAGATGATGTTGATACCCGCACCGATGAGCTGTGTGACCATGGAAAGAGTCGTTTTACCCGTGGACTGCATGAGCCGTTCGAACATGATCTGACCGAAAACGCCGAACGAGAAGATACAGCAGATCGAAAGATATTTTTCGCCGTGCGCAAAAACAGGAGAGTCGGCGGCAACCTGCGTTTTAAAGAAAAGTCCTGCGCCGAACATCCCGAAAAGCAAAAAGCCGACGGCTGTCAGAATCGCAAGCAAAACGCCGTTGGCGGCAATCTTGTTGGCTTTTTCATAGTTCTTTTCACCGAGGCTTCTTGAAAGAAGCGCATTGACACCGACACCCGTACCCGTCGCAAAACCGATCATCAGATTCTGTACCGGGAAAGCAAGTGACACCGCCGTGAGCGCATCCTCGCTGACCTTGGCGACCCAGATGCTGTCGACCACGTTATAAAGTGCCTGAACGAGCATGGAAATCATCATCGGAAGTGACATCGAAATAATCAGCTTTCCGATCGGCATAACGCCCATTTTGTTTTCCTTTTTCATATAAAATCTTTTCAATCCTTTCTCAATATAAAACCATTCAATATTATACCATCTATACCGGACGATTTCCATAGCAAAAGTCTTGTTTGATGTGTTTTTTTACTAATTCAGCGTAGATTTTTTTGTAGGATTTTATCATTTGTTTAGACAAATCTTCCAAAACCAAAAGCCACGGTTTATTAAAACCGTACAAAAAGAAATTTTAAAAATTTTCTTATTCAATTGTCGCCTTTTTTGTGCTATAATATGGAAGCTGAAAATCTCATTAAGGAGGAAAAACAATGAGAAAGCTAAAAAAAGCTTTGGCACTGATTCTTTCGCTCGTTATGCTTGTCTCGGCATTTCAGCTTTCATCGGTTGCCGAAAGCGCAAAAGAGCGCACCGTAAGCTCTTTGCCCATCGCTTCAATTTCGGATACGCATTACTATCCCGAATCGCTCATGGGCGACAAAGGACAGGCATGGACGGATTTCTGCCGCCTTGATTCCAAAATGTATAATGAATCCGAGACGATTATCCGTACCGCTCTTGATACGATCGGACAGCGTTCGCAGGAAACGGGCGTAAAATATGTTCTGATTCCCGGCGACCTGACCAAGGACAGCGAGTATGAGGCTCATGTCGGACTTGCGAAGATCCTTGAGGAATACGAAGCGAAATACGGTCTCGAGTTCCTTGTTATCAACGGCAACCACGACATCAACACCACCAAGGCATGCACCTTTGAAAACGGCAAAAAGGAACAGACAAGAGCCATCACAGCCGCCGAATTCAGAGAGGTTTACAAAAACCTCGGCTACGACCTTGCAATTGACGAATATGCCGATCCGGACGACAAAATTCACGGTCAGCTTTCCTATGTTGCCGACCTCGGCGATGATTACCGCCTGATCGTACTTGACAGTAATGTTTACTCGTTCGGCGAGCCGGAAAAGGATAACACCGGCGGTTATCTGACCGACGAGCAGATGCAGTGGGTCAAGTCCTGGGCGGATAAGTCAAAGGAAGAGGGGAAGATTCCGTTTGTGATGCTTCATCACGGCCTTGCCGCGCACATGAAGGTGGAACCGTCCATTACCTTTGCGTTCCCGCTTGATAATTACATGGATGTTGCGGAACAGTTTGCTTCCTGGGGCATTCACTATGCTTTCACCGGTCATCTTCACACCAATGACATTGCCGCAACGATCAACGACGACGGCAAGGCTCTTTATGACCTGGAAACCGCTTCTGTAACAGGCTACCCGAATACATACCGTGAAAACGTGATCGAAAAGAAAGCCGACGGCTCTTCAAGTATTACCAGCAACGCTATCGACTTCGATGCTTCCGAGAAGATGACGCTGGAAGGAAAAACCTATGATAACGGCACATTTAAGTATAAGGCCTTTGATATGTGCTTCGGCGGTAGTATGACCGAAGACGGAAAAGCCGACATTACTCAATTCCTTGTCGGTATTCTCAAAAGCTATGCGGGCGGCTACCTTGTCAAAATCAAGGAAAGCGGCGGTGTGCTCGAATTCCTCAAGACCATGGATATTGATCTTGAAAAGATCCTTTCCGGTTTCCTGTCACCGTATATCGGTGACGGCTTTAAGATCGGTTCGTACAATATCTTCTCGGTCGATAATCTGATGTGGTTTATTGACGATCTTCTTGACCAGATCACCGAGCTTTACATCAACGACCCCGAAAAGCTGTACAGCCTTCTGACAAGCGTTGTTGACGAGCTGATGAGTATGCAGATTTCCGACGTACCCTGTACGAAGTTCCTTGACGATTTCGGCTTTGGCGATGCTTCCAAACCCGGCTGTCTCGGCGACGCCGTTTTGTCGGCGATGAATTACTGGTACACCGGCAACGAGGATATTTCCGACGACGCATTTATGCAGGACGTTCTTGATAAGCTTGAAAACGGAGACACCGCCGAAAAGCTGTTCTATAAGATCATTGACCTTGTCCTCGGTGATATCGTGGAGGATGGTCTTCTCGCTAAGCTTGAAATCCGTGTCGATAAGCTTCTCGGCGACGACTATATCCAGAAGAAGATGGGTGAAGGAATCAACTATCTGCTCTATTATGTGCTCAAAGGCGACTTTACCTATATGAACCTTGTCAATACGATCTTCGGTCTCGGCGTGCTTCCGTACGGCAGCCTTTATGATCTTCTTGACAAGCTTCTTCTTCAAAAATTCCTGACCCCGAGTCAGCTTGAATCACTCGGCATTTATATCGCTTATGTTCTCGGCGACTTCTCAACCGACGAAAATCCTGCCCTTCACGGTGACAGCGAGGTCACCTATACATCTTCTGCTGTTGAGGTGGAAGCTACCACCGAAAACTACCGTATGCCGACCATGATAAGCGTGACTATGGGTGAGGACAGCAAGACGCAGGCGACTGTCAACTGGTTCTCAAAATCGACCCTTGACGGCGATATCGAAATTTACAAGGCCGACAGTGAGCCGCACTTTACGGGTGTACCGACCGAAACGACGGAATTCACGATCGAAAAGACAAGCAAGACCGTTGAACGTTCTTACCCGGGTATTGATCTTGGTGTAATCGGCTTCTTCCGGTATGCGTTCAAGATGAATCAGCATACCGTATCCCTTTCGGAGCTTGAGCCGGATACCACCTACTACTACCGTGTCGGCAACGCGAAATACGGATGGTGGAGCAAGACGGGGACCATTACAACAGCTGACGGCGGAAAGAACGTCACATTCTTCCATATGACCGATCCGCAGTCGCAGAACGAAAGACAGTATAACCGTGCGTGGAAATCTGTTCTTGAATCGGCTTTCACCGCTTATCCGGACGCTGCCTTTGTCCTGACAACAGGCGACCTTGTTGACCACGGCGACAACAATAAGCAGTGGCAGTATATGTTTGACACCGCTTCGGATACCCTGATGAACACCTATCTCATGCCCGTTACCGGCAACCATGAGGGCAAGGGTACAAACGCCACGGCAAATCGCTTTGTTCTTCCGAATATGCCCGAACAGAACACCGAATCCGGCGTTTACTATTCGTTCGATTACAACAACGTTCATATCGCAGTGCTCAACACCGAGGATATCGGGGACGACGATGCGCTTTCGAAAGAGCAGATCGAATGGCTGAAAAAGGATATGAACGCAAGTGATGCTCAGTGGAAATTCGTCGCGATGCATAAGGCAATTTACTCGCACGGCTCGCATTATGACGATGACGATGTCTGCGCAATGAGAACCCAGCTGAGCGCCCTTATGCCGCAGCTCGGTATCGATATGGTGTTCCAGGGTCACGACCACGTTTATATGCGTACCGGCTCCATTGCCGATAACACAAAGCTTCCGACTGAACTTACCTATCTTGTCAAAGACGGAAAAACATACAGAACACAGGTTCAGCCCTCGGGCACGTCCTATGTCATCACCGGCTGTGCAGGAGTCAAGAGCTATATCCAGAACGACGCGACCAAGACCGACAAATACTTCCCGAGAGCGGAAAAGATCTACTCGGTTGACGCGCCGATGTTTGCGGCGGTTCAGATCGAGGACGGCGTTTTGTACTTCGATGCTTATACAACCAAGGACGGCGAAACCACGGCAATCGACCGTATGGCAATCCAGAAGGATACTACACAGGGCGAGGTTGACCCGAATCCGCCCGAAGAGATTGAGGAGAATCTTGAGGAAGAGGACGTTATGGCAACGCTCAAGACGATCTTCAACTATCTGATCAAGTTCTTCAAAGTGCTTCTCAACATCGTAAGAATCTATATTCTCGACATGAAGCCGTAAAACAGTGCACAATAGGCGGCGCAAAGAGAAAATTCGCTCTTTGCGCCGCTTTTTTACAGGAGGAAAACTATGAAAAATCGAACAACTGCTTTTTTGCTTGCTGTCGTGATTCTTTTATCGCTTTGCTCTTGTCAGGGCAATAAAAAGGAAGCAAAAGAACTTTTTGAGTCCGGTGATAAACTGTCGTATTCGTATGATTACACCGAACTTTCCGAAACGAAAACCAACAAAACCTCCGCCTGGAGACAGGGCATGGTCAGCGGAAACGGAATGCAAGGTTATATTACGAGCGGCTCGCCGTACAGCGATACGCTGATTTTTCAGAATATGCATTTCATTTTGCCGAACGAAAACGCCCGTACCTGTCCCGATACGGCGGACGAACTCGAAACCGTCAAGCAGTGCATTGTCAAGGGGGAGGATATCACCGACAACGCAAGCTATGATGATGTTTACCGTTTCCACCCGGGCGGAGCACTCCGGCTGAATTTTGAAAAGAAAAAGGCAAACGATTATCTGCGCTTCACCGATTACAGCACCGCCGAAACCGGTGTCCGCTTCACGGACGAGGACGGAACGTGGGAAAGACGCTCATTTACGTCGCAGGCGGACGGTGTAAGCATTACCGGAATCAAAAGCTCAACGGGTAAGAAAAAGGTCAGCACCGTTTTGTCCTTTGACAACATCAGCGCCTTTGCCAACTACGGTGACGGTGACGAAAAGAACCTGAAATACAAAAAGCTTGCCGACGAAAACGGCGACTATCTGGCTTTTGTTGCGCATTATCCGAATTATGAAAAGAGCGAGCTGAAAAACGGCGGGTATGCCACGGTCTGCTATGTTGTTTGCGAAAACGGCAAGAAAGAAGTCGTGGACGGTGCGGCGGTAAAAGACGCCGAATACGCTTCGGACAAAAATCCGCAGATCAGAATTACCGATGCCGACAGCGTTTACATAATTACCGTTTCGGACAGAACCTACGATATGGGCAAAATCGAGGACTTCGAAAAGACCGCCGATTTTGAACTTATCAAAGTGCTTGCCGGACAGACAAAGGCAGTCGCCGACAAGTACACCGAAAAAGGAAACTTCAATTATGAAAAAGCACGGAAAGCCCACCTTGCCATTTATCAGCCACTGTTCAATTCCGTCACACTTACCCTTGACGGCGGCGAAAGCTATGAATCCAACGAGGCTCTTTTAAAAGCACAAAGAGGGAAAAAGACACTCAACAGCGCACTTGTCGAGCGTGCCTATTATTCGGGTCGATACGCGTATCTCTGCTGTGCCGGGTATTCGACAAGCCGTCTTTACGGAATGTGGACGGGCGAATGGAATACCGGTTGGGGAAGCAAGTACACCATGGACGCAAATGTCAATCTTCAGACCTCATCGATGAATACGTCCAACCTTAAAAATGCTCCCGTTGGCTATACTTACTTCATTCTGCGCCAGCTTCCCGACTGGGAGGAAAACGCAAAAGCCACCCACGGCTTTACCAACGCCATACAGGCTCCCGTCAACACTGACGGCGACAAGGCGGTCATCACCGAAACGTGCTATCCGTACCCGTTCCGCTATTGGAATGCCGGAACGAGCTGGATGCTTCAGCCGCTTTACGAAACGCTTCAGTGCTACGGCGATATCAAAATTCCACTCAGCGATGAATTCGACCTGACCAAGCTGAAATCGGTTCTTTCTCCGACCGGAAAGCCGCTTACGGATAAGCAGATACAGGCGATGGAAAAAAGAGGCTGGCTCTCGCTTGAAAAGGATATTCTGTATCCGCTTTTAATCAAGTCTGCAAATTATTGGCAGCAGATGGTGTCAGCCGAGTATTACACGGACGAGGATGGAGCCATCCACTACGAAAAGGGTAAGAAAACGCTTTCAGACAGCGAGTATTATGCGATTTTGCCGAGTTACTCGCCCGAAAACAACCCGGACAATTATCCGAGTCCTTCGGTAGCCAATGCGGCGATTGATATTGCCGCCTGCCGGAACAATCTTGAAATGCTGATTGCCGTTGCCAAAGAGGTTGACCCGTCGTATGTGACTGAAAAGTGGGAAACTCTCATGAAGAAACTTCCGCCGTATCTATTTGACGAAACGGGAGCACTGAAAGAATGGGCGTGCAGCAGCTTTGATGAAAACAACGAGCACAGGCATCTGAGTCATCTTTACGGTGTCTGGCCGCTTTTCGAAACGCAAAAGGACGAAGAACTTCGGAACGCCTGCGTTCAGGCAATCGAAAACCGTGAAAGCGAGAATGAAGCAAGCCATGCTTTGGTCCACCGCAGTCTGATTGCCGCGCGGCTCAAGGATGCCAAGAGTCTTACCGATGCGCTGACGAAGCTGATGAACCATAAGATCCATTATGACTCGCTGATGACGAACCACGACTACGACCAAGGCAGTTGTTATTGTACGGACTTCGCCATCGGCTATCTCGGTATTATCAATGAAAGTCTTGTCTATTCGAACGAGGGTGAAATCGAGCTTCTTCCGGCACTTCCCGAGAGCGGATTCGAAAAGGGTAAAATTACGGGTCTTATGACAAGAACCCAAGCGGAGATCGTGTCACTGACCTGGGACAAGGAAACGGGAAAAGCCACCGCACAGATTAAAAGCGGAAAAGACCAGACGATCACCGTTAAAAACGGACTGACGGGTGAAGAAAAGACCGTCACGCTTGAAAAAGGAAAAACAGGATATGTAAGCTTCTGATAGAAAAGCACGTCAGCCGATGATTCGTATTGTCGGCTGACGTGTTGTAAGGGCGAGAGGCTGTTGGCGTGCGTCCGATCTGTTACAAACCGATACTTACAAGAACGGCTCAACATATTTGTAATCATGGCGATAAATTTTAGCTTGGTCGCGTGGCGACTCCAATGCCGGGACAGGCAGTGTATGATTGAAAACGGACAGCCCGAGCCGTGAGCAGGTCGGTAAATATTAGTTTAGCGGTGAAAAGCCGTCGGAAGGGGTTCTGACCTCCACCGCTCTGTTTATCTTATCTTATCTGTTGGTCAGTCGGTTCTCTTCTGCTATAACTTCTTCTATCTTTCTACCTTTGCGCTAATGCCGCGCGGGCACATACTTTCTTTCAGACGAAAAAGAAAGTATGCAAAGAAATTCTTTCGGTGCGCATTTTCTCAGCCGAGTTTTTTCTCGCCTTGAGGGCGAGGAAAAAACTGCGGGTCGAAAACGCTTCAGTCAGTCTGTGCTGACGGCAGTGTTCAAACGGGTCAGGCACAGCGATCCGAAGCAGGAAAACACTAAGCGTTAATCGCGCCTTGACAGTAACAGTCGGTCTGATCTCTTTTGTGCCTGACGAGGCGAAGATAGATTGATCTATTCAATAAAAAAGCTTTAGTCAGCAAGTGAAAAATTTACTCGGTTCTGATTTTTCGTTTTCATAACTTAAAGTTATAGGTAAAAAAGATTTAGATTTGCCAACTCAAAGTTAGCACAAATAAAACAGCCCAATAAATTTAATACAGCAAACATAAGAGAGAACAAGTATCCCTGAACGCAAACAGTGCGACCACACTTCGTGTTGTCCTGTTACGAAAAGCGTTCTTTGCTTACTTTCTGACGCGCCTGTCAGAAAGTCAGTGCCCGCGCGGCATTAGCGCAAAGGGAAAGATATAGAAGAAGTCAAATCCAAAAAGTACAAACTAACTATTAGCAAGACAAACTAAAATTTGTTACTCAGTTTACGGCTCGGGCACTCAACTTTCAATCAAGCACTGCGTACCCCGGCATTGGTGTCGCCACGCGACCAAACTTAAATTTAGCGAGTGACAATGAGTTACGGAGAACTTCCTGTGTCACGCGAAACGATAAGTCAGCGAAAAAATCCCTGTACCGCAATTTTTCTGAATCTTGTCCTTTTTGTTCAAGAAAATGAGAACGAAGAATGATATCCTATAAGAGGTGAGTGAAATGAATGACAGCAATTTCGAAACGGTGACCGCCGTTCAACGTCTTATTTTGAAAAATATCGACGACGAAAACTTCTGTGCCGAAGACGTGTATCGCTGTGTCGGCTACTCACCGAGACACATCAACAGGATCTTTAAGTTTTTGACGGGTAAAACGGTAAGCGAATATATAAAAGCGCTGCGCTTATCGAAAAGCTCGGTTGAAATCGAACACGGAAAACGGATTCTGGACGCTGCGCTTGATGCAGGGTTCGAAACGAACGAGGGCTACTCGAAAGCCTTTGAAAAACTTTTCGGGGTGCTTCCGAGCGAGCACAAAAACGGCGTTATGATCCCGAGATTTATTCCGTATCCTGTTTATCATTCCGTAAAACAGATCAGAGAACAAGGAGGAGCAAAATTGAAAGAGAGTATTTTAGTGACGGTTTTTACCGTTGATAAGCCGAAAAGAAAAATGATTATCCTGCGCTCAAGGAACGCAACCGATTACTTCAGCTTCTGTGAAGAATGCGGCTGTGAATGGGAAGGATATCTCAACAGTAACCCGAAAAAGCTCGATACAGCGGCAATTGTTACCTTACCGGACAGCTTCGTAAAGGTCGGAACGAGCAAAATTGCCGCCGGAATTGAAGTACCGTTTGACTACACCGATTCCGCACTTGCTGACGGTTACGAAATCATTGAACTGCCCGAATGCATAATGGTTTATTTCAAATCTCAACCGTTTGAAAACGAGGACGACTTCTGTCTTTATATTGATGCGGTCAACAACGCATTGGAGACGTTCGACTTTTCGGGGATATCGCTTGAAAAGGATCTGACAAAAGGTCCGTTTATGAATTTCGGTGCCTAGACGGAAACGGGAGCCAGAATTGCCTGTCCGGCGAAGGATCACAGATAATAGATAATTGAATATAAGCAAAAAATCAAAGATGCCGTCCGACGGTGTCTTTGTTTTTTTGCGGGTTTTTGCCGATCGGTAAGATAACCGGTCAACCGACAAAGTTTTCATATTTTGTTCATAAATTTATGGTAAAATTTATAAGAATTTTTTTGTCTGCAGTTTTTGCTGCTCGTGGAGGAGAAAACATTGATTAAAGCATTAAAACACTTGAGACCTATCGCCGGAACGGTTGCGCTTTCCGTCCTGTTTGTTGTTTTTGTTCAGGCGCTGTCTCTGGCTCTGCCGCTTCTGATGTCACTGATAATCAACAACGGGATTGCAGCGGGAGATATTGAATACATCAAGAAAACCGGTCTTGTAATGGCGGCTGTGTCTGCCCTGAATATTCTTGTTTCGGTTCTCAGCTCGTATTTTACCAGTAAGACCTCTGCCGCTTACGGAAAAATTATGCGGGAAAAGATCTTTCTGAAGGTGGAATCGCTTTCGCACAGTGATATTGAGCATATCGGCACACCCTCACTGATTACCCGCTGTACCAACGACGTCAAGGTTCTGCAGGACTTTCTGTTGCAGGGAATGCGAATGATTCTTGCCGCCCCCGTTATGCTTGTCGGCGGTACGGTGATGGCGTTTATTTTAAACGCAAAGCTTGCGATGATTATTTTTGCCATTATTCCGATTATTGCTTTGCTTTGCTTTGTCGTCGTGAAGATCGTTATGCCGCTTTTTAAAAAGAGACAGAAGCTTACCGATGAGGTCAACAGCTTCCTTCGCGAAAAGCTTTCGGGAATCCGGGTCATATGGGCGTTCAACACAAGCGAAAAAGAGGACGAACGCTTTGAAGACAAAAACCGCCGTCTTTCCGCTCTCGTGCTGAAGTTTCAGCGAACGATGTCTGTCATTCTTCCGCTTTGTATCACGCTTGTCATAGCGTCACTTGTACTTCTTGTGTACATCGCTTCAAAAAATATCGACGCGCTGACCGACACCGTGAAGATTCAGAACACCGTCGGGGACTTACAGGCGTTTTTGCTTTATATGATGATGGTCGTCTTTGCCGTGACGATTGCCGCCGCCATGTTTGTAATCGTTCCGAGAGCCAACATCAGCGCCGGTAGAATCAACGAGGTGCTCGCAATTGAGCCGGAAATCAAAGACAGTGAAAACCCTGAGGATATTGTTCCCGAAAAAAGGGGCAAGGTTGAATTTGATAACGTGACCTTCGGCTATGAGGATGCTTCGCCGGTGCTTAAGAATATCAGCTTCACCGCCGAAAAAGGGCAGGTGACGGCAATCATCGGCTCGACGGGGAGCGGAAAATCGACGCTTGTTTCTTTGATTACCCGTTTTTATGACGTGACGGACGGTCGTGTGCTGTTTGACGGTACGGACGTCCGCAAGCTTCCGCAGAAAACGCTTCATTCCCTGATCGGCTATGTTACGCAAAAGGCGACGCTTTTCAGCGGCTCTATCCGGGATAATCTTCTTTACGGCGACGAAAACGCAACCGATGAAAGGCTGCGGCTGGCGCTGGATATTTCGCAAAGCAGTGAATTTGTCGATAAGCTTCCCGACGGGCTTGAAAGCCGAATCAGCCAGAGCGGAACCAACCTTTCGGGCGGTCAGAAACAGCGCCTTTCGATTGCCCGTGCTCTTGTCAGACAGGCGGACGTCTATATTTTTGACGACAGCTTTTCCGCTCTCGATTTCCGGACGGACGCAAGAGTCAGAAAGGCGATCAAAGAAAAGCTTGATGCCACGGTGATTATCGTGGCTCAACGGGTCGGAACGATTATCGATGCCGATAAAATCATTGTTCTTGATGAGGGCGGAATCTGCGGAATCGGGACGCACAGCGAGCTTTTGAATTCTTGTCCCGTTTACCGTGAAATCGCCGAATCTCAGCTGACAAAGGAGGCGCTGTCATGAAGAATAAAGAGAGAGCCTTCGCACAAAATAAAAAGCGGAACACCGAAAAATACAGTCAGTACCGGACGGGCGGTCAGGAACATCAGAAGCCGAAGAATTTCAAAAGCACGGCAAAACGGCTTTTGCGGATGTTGAAAAACGACCGTATTGCGGTGACATTCGTTGTGATAATCGGTGCGGTCAGCGCCTTTTTAAGCGTGCTCGGTCCGAAGTACTTAGGCGATATTATGGATTTAATCAACGAGCAGGTTGCGGTGAAGCTTTCGGGCGGAAGCATCAATCTCGGAAAAATATCGTCGGTGCTTCTTACGATTTTCCTGATTTATCTGATAAGCGGAATCTGTACATTTGTGATTCATTTTATCATGGCGGGCGTTACCCAGCGGCTGATTACCGATCTTCGCGGCCGTATCAACAAAAAGCTCAGCCGCCTGCCGCTTTTGTATTTTGACAACAGCAACAAGGGTGACCTGTTAAGCCGCGTTACGAACGATATTGATAATATCAACAACACGTTCCAGAACAGCTTTGTTCACTCCGTCAACGCCATCGTCACCTTCTTTGGCGTACTGTTCATCATGCTTTGGTATAACCGTGTGATGACGGCGGCGGCGCTATCTCCGCTTCCGTTCGGTGCGCTGATTGCCCTTGGTGTGCTGTCGGTTTCGAAACGCTATTTCCGGAAGCAATGGCAGGTTACGGGCGACATCAACGGTCACATTGAAGAAATGTTCACCGGGCACAATATCGTAAAAGCCTTCGGACGGGAAAAGCAGGCGATTGAAGAGTTTGAAGAAATCAATGAGGAACTGTATGAGGTCAGTCGCAAGGCGCAGTTCTATTCGGGCTTTCTGGGACCGCTGATCAATTTCGCCAACAACTTAGGCTATGTACTGATTTGTATGATCGGCGGCTATCTGATCATCAACGGCGGCTACAACATCGGGGCAATCACCGTGTTCATGTTTTATTCCAAGCTGTTTATGCAGCCACTTGTTGATATGAGCAACATTGTCAACGAGCTTCAGTCCTCTCTTGCGTCGGCGGAACGGGTGTTCGAACTTGTTGATGAGGAAGAGGAAGTGCCCGATACCGTAAAAACAACGATTGAAAAATCCGCCGGAAGCGTCGAAATCGAAAACATCTGTTTTTCGTATAAAAAGGACGTTCCGTTGATTGAAAACTTCAGTCTTGACGTAAAACCGGGTCAGCTGATTGCCATTGTCGGACCGACCGGAGCGGGAAAAACAACGCTTGTCAATCTCCTGATGCGGTTTTATGAAATACAAAGCGGAAGCATTAAAATTGACGGAATCGATATCCGCGATATCTCCCGGAAAAATCTTCACAATATTTTTTCGATGGTTTTACAGGATACCTGGTTGTTTAAAGGCAGTATTCGTGATAATATACTGTATGGACACGAAAACGCAACCGAAGAAGAGTTCGAAAATGCGGTAAGAACCGCAAGGGTCGACCGTTTTGTTTCGACTTTCCCTGACGGCTTTGATACGGTACTCGAGGAGGACGGAGAAAATCTTTCCGCCGGTCAGAGACAGCTGATTACTATTGCACGAGCTGTTTTGAAAAATCCTGACATCCTGATTCTTGACGAGGCGACTAGCAACGTAGACACCCGGACGGAGCTTCAGATTCAAAAGGCGATGAATGCCCTCATGAAAGGCAGAACAAGCTTCGTCATTGCGCACCGTCTTTCGACAATCCGGGAAGCGGACATGATTTTGTTTGTTGATGACGGCAAAATCACCGAAAAAGGAACGCATGAACAGCTTTTGGAAAAGAACGGCGATTATGCTGAGTTGTATTATTCGCAGTTTGCGGGTCGCAGGGTGACACCAATCCCGGGGGTCACGGTGCTTGATTGAAGCTGAGTGCCCGAGCCGGTCGCATGGCGAC
>JALEYA010000082.1 GCA_022779945.1 Oscillospiraceae bacterium
TGCGTCTGCCGCTTCGCAGTCCTTGGTGTAGTCGGCGTTGTCAATCGCTTCACCGAGAAGAAGCTCGTCGGCAAGAAGCTCATCCGCCATGTAAGCCTTGTTTTCGGTAAGAGTGGCAAGGACAAAGTCGCTGTCGGAATTGATTGCCATGATGACTCTCTGCTCAACCTCGTAGCCGGCTTCCTTTCTGACAAGCTGGCACTGGCGGACAACGTCTCTGACGGTACCTTCTTTAATCAGTTCATCCGTCAGAACAACGTCAAGCGCAACAACGGTCTTGTTCTGACACTCGGCGGAAACGATGCCCTCTTTCGTCTTGGACATCACGGTAAAGATCGCCGGGTCGTACGCCTCGTCAAAGCCCTTGACAAGGACTTTTTCGCCGTTCTGAGCGGCTTTCGTGTACGCTGCCATTTCTTCGGCTGTTGCCGATTCAAGAGCCTGCTTCATTTTGTTGACGTTCTGCTTGAGTACGGCGCCGGCGGCACGGAAGTTAACGGTCAGATAGCTGTCCTCAAGCTCCGCCTTATCCTTAACGGGAACAAGCTCTTTGATGTTCAGCTCATCAAGAATGTTCTTTTCGAACACCTTGATCTTTTCGATTTCGGCGTCGTCTGCGCAGACATAAAGCTTAGAGAGCGGCTGACGAACCTTGATCTGATGCTCGTTACGAAGTCTCATCGAGACGGCGATGATGTCTCTTGCGTCTGCGGTCTGAGAGATGATGCCGTCGTCCTCGAAGCCGGGGATCACCTCGGGCCAGTCGCTCAGGTGAACGGAAAGCTCACTTGACGGAAGAACACGACGGGTCAGATTCTGCCAGATGCTTTCGGTCATGAACGGAATGATCGGCGCCATGATCTTGACGCAGGCGTTGATGGCATTAAACAGCGTCCAGTAAGCGATCATCTTGTCCTTTTCGTCGCCTGTTTTCCAGAAGCGGCGGCGGTTGGTACGGATGTACCAGTTCGAAATATCGTCAACAAAGATTTCGAAATCCTTGATTACGTTATAAGCCTTGAAGTCGTCCATCTGTGCGGTTGCCTTTTTGATGAACTCGTTTGTTCTTGTGACAAGCCACTTGTCGGTGACGGTCATCGCACTCTTGTCGGGGGTATAGCCTTCGAAATTCGGCTTGTCGATTCTTGCGTAGGTTTCAAAGAAGGTATAGGTGTTCCAGAAGGACAGAAGCTTTCTTCTGGCTTCGTCGCCGAGGTTATAGCCGAAACGGACGTCGTTGGCAACCGGTGCGCCGGCGTACATATAACGGACGGTATCGGCACCGATCTTTTCGGCGGCTTCGTCAAAGCGGATCATGAAGCCTGTTTTCGAGAACTTCGAACCGTCCTCGGCAACCACGCTGCTGTGGCAGAGAACACGCTCATACGGGGCTCTGTCTTCAAGCACGGTGCTCATGAACAGCATCGAATAGAACCAGAGACGAACCTGCTCACGCATTTCAACGACCCATTCGGCCGGGTAGTTCTTTCTCCATTCTTCCTTGTCGGTGAAGTAGCCTGTGGTTGAGAACGGAACGATACCGGCGTCAAGCCATACGTCGCCGATTTCGCTGATACGCTGAACCTCGGATCCGCACTTCGGGCACTTGATTTTGACTTCGTCAATCCACGGTCTGTGAAGCTCGGGAAGAGCGTCCACCTTTGCCGGATCAACGGCAAGCTTTTTAAGCTCCTCTTTGCTTCCGACAACGTGAACGTTGCCGCAGTCGGGACATACATAAAACGGAAGCGGCATACCGTAGTAACGCTTACGGGAAATGTTCCAGTCACCCATGTTATTGAGCCAGTCAATCATTCTCTTGCCGTTCGATTCGGGCTCCCACTTAACACTGGAAGCGGCCTTGATGAGTCTCGGCTTGAGTTCGTCCGTTCTGATGTACCATGCCGGAACAAGACGGAAAATAACTTCGCTCTTACATCTCCAGCATACCGGGTAGCTGTGTTCAATCGGCATCACCTTGTAAAGCTTGTTTCTCTTTTCAAGCTCGTCAAAGACCTCGGGAGCGATTTTGGCGCTGTCCTTGCCGGTCATGAAGCCGAAGCCCTTGAGGAAGATCCCCATATCGTCAACAGGCATAACCTCGGGCAGGCCGATTCTCTTGCCAAGCTCGTTATCTTCAACACCGCAGCCCGGAGCGATATGAACAACGCCCGTACCTTCTTCGGCGTCAACGTCCTCCCACGCTACGATTTTATGGTCAACATCCTTTTGTGCTTCCAATTCGGGGAAGCAGGTCTCGTAGGAAAGACCCACAAGCTCACTGCCTTTAAGCATACGGAGTACCTCAAGCTTGTCCTCGCCTAAGTACTTGATGGCATTCTTTGCAAGGAAAAGGGTGTCGCTGTCGCTTTTGATCTTGACTTCCACGTAGTCGATGTCGGGATTAACGGCAAGAGCCACGTTGGAGGAAAGCGTCCACGGGGTGGTTGTCCAGACAAGAATCTTCGAGTTTGTGCCGACGATCGGAAGCTTGAAGAAAACCGAATTGTGGGTGATGTTCTTGTAAGAACCGGTCATTTCGTGCTCGGAAAGGGAGGTTCCGCATCTGGGGCACCACGGCATCGGCTTGTATTCACGCTGAATCCAGCCGTTATCGTCACAGACCTTCAAAAAATGCCAGATGCCCTCGATATTTTGGTCGGTGTTGGTGTAATAGGAGTTGTCCCACTGCATCCACTGACCGAGCCGCTTCGACTGGTCGGCGATGATGCCGGAGAAATGCTTGACACGGTCAACGCACTTTTTTGTGAAGTTGTCCATACCGTAATTTTCGATGTCCTTTTTCGTCTTGAAGCCGAGCTCTTTTTCAACCTCAACTTCTACCCAGAGACCCTGAGAGTCAAAGCCGTTCTGACAGCGGCAGTCATAGCCTCTCATGTATTTATAGCGGATAAAGGTATCCTTGAGCGTTCTACCCCATGCATGGTGGATACCCATCGGATTATTAGCGGTGATCGGCCCGTCAATAAAACGGAAACGCTCGTGACCTGCGTTCTTTTCCTTGCGCAGATTGAAGCAGTCGTTATCTTCCCAAAATTTCAGCACATCATGCTCCATTTCAATGAAGCTGTTGCTTTTTTGATTTTCAGCCATTATATTTTTCCTCCGTGAAAGTTTTTTACAGATATACCGATATATTATACTATATCGCTTTTTCATTTGCAAGAAGATACGGGCAAAAAAATGAACAACTTGTCAAAGCACGCCAAAGAATCCTGATTAAATATGATTAATTCTTTTTATTTTTCCGGAAAGTAAATCAATTTTGTCTTTCATGTGTCATAATCATGAAGGAAATCTTTCAGTTTCAGGAGGAGAATTTATGAAGAAAAAAGTAATTTCCGTCATTCTTACTGTCACGCTTCTTTTAGGCACCCTCATGACGCCCGCGAGTGCGGCTTTCGAGAAGCAGGACGTCACGAGCTTTTTCCGTGACGCACTGACCAAAACCGTTGCCTTTGTTGTGGAGACCGCAACCAAGGCACTCAACCTTTCGCTCAAAGACACCGCAGCAGTCGTCAAAGACAGTGACTTCACGCTGACCGATTTTTATGCCGGCAACGATGAAATTCTTTCTGAGCCCGCCGCCGGTGCCGGCTGGTCACTCGGCTATTCGAGCGAAAGCCTTGTTCCCGAAAATTGGCAGGATTACGACCTTTATCTCGGCGGCTTCATGAACGAGCTGAACTTCTTCTCGAACGACGTCCGCGAGATTTACGACGACATGAAAGTCCGCACGATTGCCTTGTCCGACAATTCCGGCAGAGGAATCAGCGTTTTTGCCACCATTGACAGTATCGGAATGACCAATACCGATATCCGTGCCATCAGAGCCTTGCTTGCCGATTTCGCCAAGAAGAACAACATCAACTGCATCAACATCTTCGCCACCCACTGTCATTCCTGCATCGACACGCAGGGACTGTGGACAAAGACACTGTCCAAACTTCCGATGAACATTGCAGGAGCAATGCTCGGTGTGAAGGATCTTGCACAAGGAACGGACGCGAAATACATGAAGTTCCTTTCCGAAAGAGTCAAGAAGAGCATTGAAACAGCCGTAAACTCAATGGAAAAAGGTGAAATGACCTTTGCTCAAAAGGATCTCGGCAAAGAATATTTCAACAACAAGAACCGTACGACCGCAACCGCCGTTATGAGCAATCTTACACGATTTGCGTTTTATCCGTACAACAAGTCCGTCGCCCCGACGATCATCGCCAACATGGCGGCCCACCCCGACATCGTGGGTCTTGCCGTGGAAAATGACAGCGCAAAGGGTCATGCACTTTCGGGCGACTATGTTTACTATATCGGCGAAACGCTCAACAAGGCCGGCTACAACTTCATGTTCTTCAACGGCGCAATCTGCGGTATTTACATCGGCAGAGAGCCGGCGCTTGACGGAATCGAGACCGAAAAGAGAGTCGAAATTTCTCAGCGCTACGGACGGGAAATCGGCAAGATTCTTCTTGCCATGACCAAGACACTCGATGAAATCAAGAACGATGACTTCCTGATGAACACAACCGACACCGCCGAACAGATGGCAGGCGAGGACTACACCTTATGGTACGAAAACTGGGAGCCGGTCGAGGAAACACCGGTCAAGCCGCTACTGAACGTCAGAGTCAAGTCCGTTCGGGTCAACGTCACCAACAACTTAATTATTTCCGCCGGAAAGACAAGACTTGTCAATCACACGATGATTAAGGACAAGGACGGCAAGTATTCCGTTTCGACCGAAATCGGCTTTGTACAGATCGGCGACCAAAAAGTCGCCATGGTACCGGGCGAAATGAGTCAGGATCTTGTTATGGGCGGTGCCTCTCTTACCGCCGAGGGTTCCATCAGCCATACCGCTTTCACCGAAAGAACCATCAGCGAAATCTTCGGAAAAGACGTACTTGTGTTCGGTCTTGCGAACGATGCCGTCGGCTATATCGTACCCGACAACGATTACGCCATGGGTCTTCTTTTCGACCACTATCAGGAATCGCTGTCTCTCGGCAAGAACACCGCTTCGTTCCTGATGCAGCAGTTTGAAGAGCTGAACGAAGAAATCAGCTGACGCATAAAAGCAAGTAATTTCGCCTCTCCCAAAGCCGGGGGAGGCAAATTTTTATCCCGCACGAAAAAAAATATGTGAGAGTTTTTCTATTCTCGTTCGTCTGATAAGTGAAAGGTCTTTCAGACTTACCAAAACTGAATAAGAAAAAAACAACCGCCCAAGTCGAATCTTTGAGCGGTTGTTTTGCGTCTGACTCTGCCATTAAATGTGCATTTTTATTTATCGAGGTGCGCCCTTTATTTTCCCTTCGGTGTCTGTCGGCAAAGCTTGTCGATGATCTCCTCGTTTCCGACCAATCCTTCCTCAAGCCCGTATTCGAACCATTCCGAATCGGTATATTGCTTCCGATCGGCGGCGTAGACCGTTTTTTCGACACCCGCTTTTTCGATGTTGTCGTTCAGCTTTTCGGCAACCTTCCACCACGTTTTGTCGGATTCCGCGCTGAGAAAAACCGTGTAACCGTCGGAAAAGGTCAGCTCATAATCAAGGGCAAGGTAAGGGTCGCTGAGTCCTGAACGGTATCTGTAATGCTGATCCATACGAAAATATACCGTCACCTTTTCGGTGTCGCTTACGCTGTAAGTGACCGGACTGCGGAAAATACGGTGCCGGACAACCGAATCGGGTGTGATTTCCGTTCTTCCGATAATACAGAAAACCGGTAAAACGACCAGAACAGCAACCACCGTCAAGGCGACCGAAAGTCCTTTTTTGGAAAAGGTGCTGTAATCGTACCGCTTGAAGCACGTCATAATAAGAATCACGGCGACGGTGTCAAGTACCAGCGGAAGAAGCAGGCTGTAATCGAAAAGGATATTCTGCTGTTTTCCCGAAAGGAGGAAACAGATTTTGTCGGCAGAAAATAAAAACGCAAAAAAAGACAGAATCAGTATTGCCGATGCGCCGAACCGATAAATGCGTACTTTCATTTTACCCCTCCTTTTTCATGACAGCCGAGTCTTAAACAGTTTTTTATCAAAATGTATTTGTTCAAAATATAATATCACTTCCTTGCGGATTTGTCAAGCAATTCAACCGCAAAAAGCGGCTTCCTTTCCGGAAACCGCTTTTGAGATTGGCTTTTATGAATCAGATCGAATTTTTTAGATTGGTAACGTTCTTGATCGAGCCGGCAAGTCCGACAAGAATCTTGCCAAGTCCCTTCACGGCGCCCTGACCGTTGAGGATCATCAGAAGTCCGTCCGCCATCGTCGGGGTAAACACGCCGCCGCTCATGGTGATGAAGTTCCGGATCGGAATCTGAAGCGCCATTGCCCGTACCATACCGCCGTTCGGGTCGTCCTTGAACGCCATATCCATGACCTTGTTGATAAGGCCGTTGATCCTGCCGCCCCATTTGGTATGTCTTGCGTCTTCAAGATTGTTGAGAATCGTAAGCGGTGCGGACGGATCACGGTCGGGAGCCGGAATCGGCTGACCTAAGACGGCTTCAAAGGCTTTGTCGGAAATATTGTGAACATCAGCGGTGTAAAGCTCGGGGGCAGTTTCCTTGTAATCGGGAACGACAGCCTCTACGGTCGATTCAACGGTTACCGAACCTTCAAGCTGAATGTCACGGCTCGAAGCACCGACAAGAATCTTAAACTCGCCGCTTTCAACGTGCCAGTCGGAAATGTTGATGTTATAGTAAGCAAACGCGCGCTTGTCAAGCGTGATTTCAACCGTCTTTTCCTCGCCCGGCTCAAGGAATACTTTCTTAAAGCCTTTGAGTTCCTTTTTCGGACGGTAAATCGTGCTTTCGGGGTCGGCAACATAAAGCTGAGAAACTTCTGCGCCGGCAACCTTGCCGACATTCTTGATTTTATAGGTAACCGTCAGCGTGTCGGTGTCCTTGATCTTCTTTTTGCTCAATTTCAGCCCCGAATAGGCAAACTCGGTATAGGAAAGACCGAAGCCGAACGGGAACAGCACGTCTTTTTCGGCGGTGTCGTAATAGCGATAGCCGATATAAACGCTTTCCCGATATTCGACGGTGGCCGGATTTCCGGGGAAGTTTCCGTAGCACGGCGTATCCGAAAGCGACAGCGGATAGGTTTCCGCAAGCTTACCGGAGGGATTCACATCACCCGAAAGTACATCGGTAACCGCTTCGCCGCTGGCCTGACCGCCGAGATAGCCATGCAGAACCGCCTTTACATCGGAAAGCCACGGCATTTCGATCGGTGAACCGCCGGAAAGAACAACGATGATATTGTCCGCAACGCCCTTGAGTTCTTCAAGCAGCCGCAGATGAGAATTCGGGATCCTCAGATGGGATCTGTCAAAGCCCTCGGATTCATATTCTTCGGTAAGACCGATAAACAAAAGCACCTTATCGGCCTGTCTTGCAATACGGCAGGCATCGGAAATCAGCGTCTGTGAGACAACGTCCTTGGCCTTGTCGTAGCCGGGCGCATAAGTCAGCTTGAAGCCCTTTTTCATCAGTTCATCGAACGCATCGGAAAGCTTGGTCGGATTGATCAGAGACGATCCTGCCCCCTGATAGCGCGGTGCTCTCGCCATTTCGCCGATGACGGCAATTTTTTCTTCCTTTTTCAGCGGAAGAACAGCGTCCTCATTTTTAAGAAGAACAACGGACTGAGCCCCAATCTTTCTTGCCAGCTCATGGTGAGCCTGCTTATCGTAATCACAGTCGCACAAAGCGTCCTTTGAACGAAGAATCAGATCGATCATCCGGTCGCAGACGGTGTCAAGCACCTCAATGTCAAGCTCACCGTTTCTTACTGCCTGACAGATTCTTTCGTCGTTGAGACCGTTGGAAGTCGGCATTTCAAGGTCGTTGCCGGCGGCAAGACCGACGACTCTGTCGTTGACGGCACCCCAGTCGCTGACGACGATGCCCTCAAAGCCCCATTCGTCACGGAGAATTTTATTCTGAAGCGTATCGTTGTCGGAGCTGTATACGCCGTTGATGCGGTTGTATGAGTTCATCACCGTCCACGGCTGTGCCTTTTTCACGGCGATTTCAAAAGCGGTCAGATAAATCTCGCGAAGCGCTCTTTCGTCAACCACACTGCTGACCGTCATTCTGCGGGTTTCCTGACTGTTGGCGGCGAAATGCTTGAGAGAGGTGCCGACGTTTTTGGACTGAACGCCGTTGATGAGTCCTGCGGCCAATTCACCGGCAAGAATCGGGTCTTCCGAGAAGTATTCAAAATTTCTTCCGCATAAAGGTGAACGCTTCATGTTAACGCCCGGTCCTAAGATAACGCTGACCTTTTCGGCGAGACATTCTTCGCCCAAAGCCACACCCATTTCGTAAAGCAGCTCGGGATCCCAGCTGCAAGCGGTTGTCGCCGCCGTCGGGAAGCAGGTTGCGGGGACAGAGTTCGAAAGTCCGCCGCCCTTCCCGTCCGGATTCTGCTTTCTGAGTCCGTGCGGGCCGTCTGTAATCATAATCTCGGGAAGTCCGAGTCTTTCAACGCTTTTTAAATGCCAGAAATCCTTACCGGAGCAAAGACCAGCCTTTTCTTCAAGAGTAAGCTTGTCAAGTATATCCTGATGCTTCATGTTTTACCTCCGTTTTCTCCGAAAAATTCTTTGTATGGTTAAAAACATACTTTTGTTAATTATATCGTGAATCTTTTTCAAGGTCAATACCATATTGCCGTTTATTGTTGCGTTAATCCCTTTTTCTCAGCGGAAAAAGCCGTCAAAAAATCCTCGCTTACACGCCGGAGGCGGTCTGTGTTCCGGCTCCTTGCAGACAAGAATCGTATCGTCGCCGATTACCTCGATATCCTCCCAGCAAACCCGGAAGTCGTCGTCACGGCCGAACAGTCCGCCGCATTTTGATTTGCCCCAGATAATGATGGCAACAAGCTTTCCGCTGCAGGTGTCAATTTCCACATCCGAAACACAGCCTAAACGACAACCGGATTTGGCGCTGATGACCTCTTTATTCCGAAGTTCCGTTATTGAACAACAAGCCATAAAATCACCTCGGTTCATTATATTCGGGCAAGCGGCTTGATAGACATAATAAGAGAAGTACAGTCAGGGAATATGTCCGCAACTGTACTTCTTCTTTCAATAATTCACTTAATATATGACAGCATCCTCTGCCGTAAAACCGCCGAGCGAGTTTTCTTTCACCTGAATACAGATATAGGCGATTGCCGTATCGTTTGATGCGAAAAACTGCCTTTTTGCCGACGGAGCAATCTTCAGCCAATCGCCTGCGGCTAGCGCAATTTCTTCACCGTCGATGATCGCTTTTCCGCTGCCGGAAAGGATTGCATAAATCTCTTCGTTGTTCTTGTGAGAATGAACGAACGGAACACTTGCGCCTGCCGGAAGCTGATTGATGCTGACCTCGGCGCCCGTCAAAGCGAGTTTGTCATGAAGTTCGGTTCTGCCTTCGTTTCCGATGTTTGTTTTTGTGAAGTTTTTCATGGTATGTACCTCCGGAATTTTTCGGCAATTTTTTTGCCTGATTGTAGTTTACTATCGGACACTTACAAAAACAAGTACGCACTTTTTTATAACTGTATAAGTTTTTTTGAATATATGCTATAATATGAGTGCGAGGTGATCAAGACAATGAAAACAAAAGATGAATTGCCGGCTTGCCCGGTTGCAACAGCCGTAGCTTTAATCGGAGGAAAATGGAAGTTGTTGATTTTACGCAACTTGAGAGCGCGTCCGTGGAGATTCAATGAATTGCTCAGAGATCTTGACGGAATATCACAAAAGGTGTTGACCGACAGCCTGCGACAGATGATCGGTGACGGGCTTGTATATCGGCATGATTATCAGCAACTCCCGCCGAGAGTAGAATACGGATTGACAGAACTTGGTCAGGAAATGCTGCCGATAATCGACGCGCTTGCCGATTTCGGTAATTATTATAAATCAGTCTTAAAGCGTTGAAATCATTGTTCTTTTTCAAGTATCAGGTAAGCAATTTCCGATTATCAACTTGCTGTAAACCTATTGAAGAGGGGCATACCCTGTTCCTTTTACCCAAGAAAACACACGAAAATCCGACCTATGATTGCATTCTCAGGTCGGATTCACTATTTTACAAATAACGGCGGTTAAATATGTTTACCTTTCAACTGTTTCTGCCATTCCGAGATAAAAGCTCTCGTACCCGTCCGGGTAGTCGCTTCCGGCGTTACAGTAGTCGCCGTGGTCCATCGAGTAAAGCGGCTCCCGATAATACCAGACCCCCGGTTCGAGGCTTCCGTTTTCCGCCGCCTGTTCATACGAAAAAGCGTTGTCTGCCTCGTCAAGCGGATATAAAGCACTTGCAAGCGGAACCATTCCATCGTTGACGACCCAATCGCCGGTCATTTCGATTCCGTCAAAGGTCTTGCCCTCGCTCATGTTGATGGCAACACACGTTCCGTAAAAGATCGGCGCGCAGCCGGCTTTATTGTACTGACGGCCGAGAGCATTTGTTTCGGTGATATAGCCCGAATAAGAGTAATAATAAGTATCGGGCGACATTCTGATCTTCTCGTTGAGTTCCCGTGAGCCTCTTATCGTCAGATCATAGCCGGCATTATCCTCGACTTTGACAAAGTTTTTAATATTGCCGATGCTCAGCGGCACCCGCTTTCCGTCCTCTTTCGGTGTCAGTCCGAAGTGACCCATTCCGATATCACCTATGGCACCCCTTGAGCCGACAGCTCCGAAAGAATTCATCAGCAGTCCGATCAGGTACATTGACGGCGGAAAATCATAGATCATATTCGCCACCTGAGAGCCGTTGTGAACACCCGAAAGGGTCGTCACGGATTTCACCGACTTACTGTGTCCTCCCGTGAAAAGACCGCTGACATTTTCGCCGCTTGCCGCCTTTTCCGTCTCGTCACCGTAGGTCAGAAGAGAAACGAACAGCCGCGACGTCGGTCCGCCGAAAGAGTGCCCGACAAGGTGGATCGGTTCGGTAAGATCCCAGTCTCTGCCCATCAGCGGCTTTCCGACATAGGATTTTCCGTATCTGTCATGGTTGTTTTCTTTGGAATGCGCTTCGCCGTAATCGACGACTGTGCCCGTAAGCTGGGCATACAGCTCGCACGCTCTGTCCCAGGCACTTCCGACGGGACTTACCGATGCGGCATAGGCTTCGTATCCGTTTTCTTCCAGCAGTCCGACCACGTTTCCGTCACTTATGGTCATACCGCCTCCGCCGCCCCAATACGGCATCTTTTCGGTGATTTCGTCATACTGTCCCCAGCCTCCGAGACCGTGAACAAGCACAAACGGCGCCGCCTCTTTCTTTTCCGCTAAAACGTCTGACGGCTGTTCGGCACCGACAAAGACGGAAAACAACGAAATCAGAAAGACAGCCGCAAGTATAACCGAAAGTGTTTTTCTGATCTTTTTCATACCTGAATCCTCACATTTGTTTGATAGATATATATTACCAAACTATTAAGATTTTATCAACTTTGTTAATAAGAAGGCGGGCAAAAAAAACAGAGGCTGTGCCCCTGTCCTGTTATGGTTACTGATAATCCCGGTAAAGTCCGACAACCTTTCCGAGAATCGTGACCTCATCAACGATAATCGGCTCAAGCGCGTCATTCTGCGGTTGAAGACGGTAATGCCCCTTTTCTTTATAAAATGTTTTCACCGTCGCCTGTCCGTCAATCATCGCAACAACGATCTCTCCGTTTTCGGCATACGGCGTTTTTTCGGCGAAGATGATATCCCCGTCAAAAATCCCCGCATTAATCATACTTTCACCGACAACGTGCAAAGCAAAAACCGGCTTATCGGCGGTAACACGACCGTTGAACGGGATATATTCTTCAATTTGCTCAACGGCAAGAATCGGCGTACCGGCAGTGACAACACCGAGAAGCGGCACCTGATGGACATTTGAACTTCTCGCCGTGATGCGGATCGAACGCTTGAGCATCGGATCGCGTTCAATATAACCGAGCTTTTCAAGCGATAAAAGGTTCGACTGAACAGAAGATGTTGAACTCAGACCGACCGCCTGACCGATTTCACGAATCGTCGGACAATACCCGCGGTCTGCGCTGTCTTTAAGAAAATCATATATCAAGCGTTGGGATTCACTCAGCGGTTTCATATGGCATTCTCCTCTTCAAACATTTGTTTGTTAAAAGTATAGCACAGATTTTTAAAAAAAGCAAACATTTGTTTGTATATTTTATAAATTTTTCCGTTTTCTGTATACTTCGGATCAAACAAGGTCAAAATACCGTTGTAACAGGGTACACATATCCTCATGCAAACCCTACCAAGAAGAAAGGAGAACATACGATCTTTTCGTATCAGAAAGCCAATGAAAAACACAAGTAAGAAAAACCTGAAGTCTCTTTTATCCGGAAAATTTATATATGTTGCGGCGGCGGTGGCACTTTGCGCCGTAATTGCAAGCGCAGGAATCACCAACTACACCGAACGGAAGCTCGGTCAGCTTTTGCCGCAGACGGAAGCATATGACGAATCGGGCATCACAAGTCCGGCAGAAGTGAATAAAACCGACGTGCCCGATGAAAGAGCCGCTTCGGCTGAAGAAACGTATGAGTCGACGCAAGAGACCGTAACACAGCCTCAAACGGAACCGAAAAAGGAAAAGACAACCGCTGCCACAACCGCTAAACCGACAGAATATGTTCCCGTCAACGAAGGATTTATCCTCCCATGTGACGGCGAAGTCGTCAAAAAATTTTCATCCGATCAGCCCGTTTACAGCAAAACGATGTCTGACTGGAGAATCCACGAAGGTCTTGACTTTATGGTAGAAGAGGGCGAAAAAATCTGTTCCGTGGGGAACGGGAAGGTAACAAAGGTGATTTCGGACCCGATGTGGGGCTATGTTGTGGAAATTGACTACGGAACGTTTATCGGTCGATACTGCTCTTTAAAGCAAGGCACGGGCGTGAGCATTGACGACATCGTTTCGGCGGGCGACATCATCGGAGAAATCGGAACAATTCCCGCCGAAAGCAGTGACGAACCGCATCTTCACTTTGAGGTAATCAAGAACGAAAAGAAGATTGACCCGATGCTGGTGCTTCCGGATTTGGGATGAAAGACAGCAAAACGCGGGGCTGTCGCATTTCGATGCAGAAACCGTTTTCTTTACCCCGAAGCTGTATAAAGATACCGCGAGTGGGTGAAAAAACGGTAAAAAAAGAAAAATGCAGCCATTTAATTTTCGATTTAGCATTTTTCTTTTTGTTCTGCGCTAAATGCGACAGCCCCGTATTCTTATACTCTGTTATCGGATACTGCGCAACGATATCGGAACACGAAAGCCAAAAGAAATCTTTCGTGATAAAGTCACTGAAAAACCGATAAAATATGGTATACTGAATATATAAAAAGTTCCGAAAATGGAGTGATGGTCTTGGAGAAGATTTTTGATACAGTAATCATCGGCGGAGGTCCAGCCGGCTATACGGCAGCCTTGTATGCGGCGAGAGCCGGACTTGATACCGTTGTTGTCGAAAAAATGTCGCCGGGCGGTCAGATGGCGCTGACCGATGTTATTGATAATTACCCCGGTTTTGAGCAGGGCGTGGACGGATTTACGCTCGGTATGAAAATGCAGCAAAGTGCCGAACGATTCGGGGCGAAAACCGAATATGCAGAAGTTGTTTCGGTTGACTTGACAGGTGAAATCAAAACCGTCAACACCTCGTCGGGCGAAATCAAGGCGAAAACGGTCATCCTTTCAACCGGCGCCAACCCGAGAGAGTTGGGACTTCCGAACGAAAAACAGCTTGTCGGCAAGGGTGTTCATTACTGCGCCCACTGTGACGGAAGATTTTATAAAGGAAAAACGGTTGTGGTTGTCGGCGGAGGCAATACCGCGGCGGCCGATGCGCTTTATCTTTCGAGAATCGCCGAAAAAGTAATTCTCGTTCACCGCAGAGACACACTTCGGGCAACGAAAATTTATCATGAGCCACTTCTGAAAACCAAAAACGTTGAATTTTACTGGGACAGCACAGTCTGTGAAATTGTTGCAGACGAAAGAGTTTCGGCGGTAAAAATTAAGAACGTGAAAACCGGTGCGGAAAAAGAACTTTCCTGCGATGCGGTTTTCGTCAGTATCGGAAGAAAGCCGGCAACCGAATTTCTGACAGGTCAACTGACACTTGACCAAAACGGCTATATTTCCGCCGATGAAACAACAAGAACGGAAATCCCGGGCGTGTTCGCCGTCGGAGACGTTCGGACAAAAGCCTTACGGCAGGTTGTGACGGCCGTTTCGGATGGGGCAAATGCGGCGTATTTCGCTGAGGAGTACCTGAGCGGAGCGGCTGAGTGATAGATAATAGATAAAAGAGAATAGATAATAGATGCGGTCGCGGGTTTACGCTGTACCGTCGGAAAGATTCTGTCCGCAGAATAAATTTTTCTGTGTAGGGAAAATTGCAGATTATAAGCGGAGGAAAATCGTTCGGCTTCGGGTGGGGATTCATCCGGAGGCGGGACGGCGGCTGACAAAACCTTACGGTTTTGTTGTTTGCCGTTTCTTCAAAACGGCAAACGTGCGGCTTCGCCGCACACAGCCGCCTTGCCTGTATTGTCTGAAATTTGTCACTCTTTTGTAATCAAGGAAAGGAATGTTTCGGTCATGAAAATTGTTTTACTGACGGCGCTCGGCGTCGGACTTTCAACTGTCATCGGTTCGCTTATCGGCTTTGTCTTTAAAAAGATATCCCATAAGTTTTCCGATATCGTCCTGTCCTTTGCGGCGGGGGTTATGCTTGCCGCGGCGGTGCTCGGACTGATTTTGCCGTCGCTTGAATACGGAGGAAAATTCAAGCTTCTGATCACGGTCGGCGGAATTTTTGCCGGTGCGTTGAGTCTGAACCTGATCGACCGCTTTGTTCCGCATCTGCACCGTCTGATGGGTGTGGACAGCGAGCAGCACAAAAACGCCGATCTCAATAAGGTGCTTTTGTTCGTGACGGCGATCGCCATACATAATCTTCCCGAAGGGATTGCCGCCGGTGTCGGATTCGGCTCAGACGATACGTCAAAGGCGCTTCTGATTGCGGGCGGAATCGCTTTGCAGAATATCCCCGAGGGCATGGTGATCATCGGACCGCTTCTTTCCGCCGGTGTTTCGCCGGGAAGAACGTTTGTTTGTGCGATGATTACGGGAATTGTTGAAGTCGTCGGTACGCTTCTCGGCTATTTTGCGGTCAGTATCGCCGCCGTTGTGCTTCCCTTTGCGCTTGCATTTGCGGGCGGTACGATGCTGTATGTCATCAGCGACGAGATGATCCCCGAAACGCATGCACATAACAATGAACGGGGTGCGACTTACGCTCTTCTGGTCGGATTTTGCGTGATGCTTGTTTCCGATGTTTTGTTAGGATAAATCAAAAGGCAGACGGGAAAACCACCTGTCTGCCTTTCATTTGACAAAACAGCGCTTTCTTTGCTATAAAGAGGAATGCTTGCATGGGTGGTGAAAGAATGAAAAAGTGGATTGCTTTCATTCTGAGCCTTGTGTTGATTTTTTCTTCGTGTGTGGAAGTTTGTGCTTTTGTCAGTGCGGACAGCGGATTGAAAGCTTTGCGTGCTCA
>JALEYA010000083.1 GCA_022779945.1 Oscillospiraceae bacterium
GGGACTATCGATAATCCGGACTCCCCTATTCTTAAAGTCATCGATCACCTGCGGATTATGGATAATCGGACCTAAAGTGCAGACCTTTTCTCCTTTATCGGTCATTTCTTCCAATATTTTAACCGCGCGGTTCACACCGAAGCAAAAGCCGGCGGTTTTCGCAATTTCAACAGGCATTTTCTGCCTCCTTATTTATCAATAGGAATGTGCCCTTTCTCCCAAAGGCTGACAATATCGCCCATAATTCTCTTGGCGGCTTCGCGTATAACCTTCGGCGAATACGCATCGGTAAAGCCGAATTCTTCATTTCGGATCCGTTCCCCGAATCGGATCGAAACGATCGGACGAAGGGGGTTTTTGTCGGGAACCCGGAAAAGACTGACGGGAACGACGTCCGCACCGGTCTTATAGGCAAGATAGGCCGCTCCGTTTCTTGCTCTTTTTGGCTTCATATCCTTTGACCGCGCGCCTTCGGGAAAAATGCCGAGGATCCAGCCGTTGTTAATGATCTTCTGCGCAAAGTTCAGTGCCGTCGCATCGCTCGACTCCCGTCTTACGGGGAAAGCATTCATATACGCGAGGAAGCCACCGAAAACAGGCTTCGTGAAAAGCTCGCTCTTTGCCATAAAATGGCACTGTCTCGGACAACCCGCCATAATCATCACGGGATCAATAAACGTGATATGATTAGCAGCGACGATAAAGCCGCCCTCTTGCGGAAGGTTTTCGATGCCCTCATAGCGAAGATCGTATCGGAATCGCATCAGTCCTTTTGCAAGATCGCGAAAAAAATAATAGGAGCGTCTTTCTTTCGGTTCGGAAAATTTATATTTCATAATTGTAACGGTGCCGAAAGCCGATGCTCCGGCTGATCCTTTCTGAATATTACAACTATATATTTTCCTTAATTGTCCGAATTATGAGCGCGATTGACTCTTCAAGTCCGATATCGCTTGTATCGACTAAAATCGCATCTTCGGCTTGTTTCAGCGGTGCGATCGCCCGGTGTGAATCGTCATAATCACGCTTGATCATGTCCGAAAGAACGTCTTCATATTTCACATCGCTACCCTTTTCGACAAGTTCTTTATAGCGGCGTTTGGCTCTCGCTTCGGGCGAAGCGGTCAGAAAGATCTTCACGTCCGCATCGGGCAAAACGACCGTTCCGATATCGCGTCCGTCCATAAGACAGTTATTTTCTTTGGCGATTCTTTTCTGAAGATCGAAAAGATAGGCACGCACGGCCGGTACGGCGGACACCTTCGAAGCCGCCATGGACGCTTCCGGCGTTCTGATGGCTTCCGAAACGTCCTCGCCGTTGAGATACATTTTCTGGATTCCGTCCGAAAAACGAAGCTCAACGGAAAGCTCATCGGTCAGAACCGACTCGATCTCACTGTCGCTTCCGAGCTTGTTCTGTCTCATTGCGGCAACACCTACCGTACGGTAAAGCGCACCGGTGTCAATATAGATGAATCCGAGTTCGCTTGCCGCCTTTCTTGCTATGGTGCTTTTTCCCGCTCCGGCAGGACCGTCAATTGCTATGTTGATCATGTGAAACTCTCCTTTATACTTTTTGCCGCCAGGAAGCCGGTTGAAAAGGCTGTCTGTAGATTGAAGCCGCCCGTATACGCATCGACGTCAATCACTTCACCGGCGAAATAAAGTCCTTTGACTAATTTTGATTCCATCGTCTTGGGGTTGATTTCTTTTACGTTGACACCGCCCGAGGTTACGATCGCTTCTTCAATCGGACGGAAGCCCAGAACGGTCAGCTTGATGTCCTTTAAGACGTTGACAAGCCTTGCCCGCATTTCTCTTGTCACCTGATTGACCTTGCATGACGGCTTGACGCCGCAAAGCCTTACGACAACGGGAACTATCTTTTTCGGAAGCAACTTATCAAGAGCATTGATAAAATTGCGGTTCGAATTTTCAAGAAAATCACGCTGAACCCGGGAATCAAGCTGTTCATAGGAAAGCGCGGGCTTGAGATCGATATGAATTTCGTATTTTCTTTCCTTCATATTCTTCAGGTGAGCACTCGCACTTAAAATCATCGGACCCGAAACGCCGAAATGCGTAAACAGCATCTCGCCGAAATCACGATAAATCTCTTTATAGCTTTCGCTGTCTATGACGGATATCGACACATTGCGAAGCGACAGCCCCTGTAAATCCGAGCAAAAGCCCTCATGACAGACAAGCGGAACCAGCGACGGCTTCGGTTGGGTGATCGTGTGACCTGCCTGCTTGGCAAGCGTGTATCCGTCCCCGGTTGAACCGGTCAGCGGATAGGAGACACCGCCGGTCGCAACAAGCACCGCATCGGCAATTATTTCTTCGCCGTCCTCGGTTTTCACGCCCTTAACCTCACCGTTTTCGAGAATCAGTCCGGTCACTCTTGCTTTTATCAGCTTTGCGCCGCTGCCTTTCGAAAACGATGTCAGCGCATCTACGATATCGACCGCCTTATCGGACGACGGAAACACACGTTCTCCCCGTTCGATTTTCAGTTCTACGCCTTGGGCTTCAAAAAACTCCATCGTGTCATACGGCATAAACGAAGAAAACGCGCTGTGCAAAAATCGACCGTTGGTCGGAACCGCGTCCACAAGCTCGTTGATCATCGTACAGTTGTTCGTGACGTTACAGCGTCCTTTTCCGGTTATCATCAACTTTCGTCCGGGGCGGTCGTTGCGCTCGGCAAGAATGACTTCAAGCCCATCTTTGGCAAGAAAGCCGCTTGAAAGAAGTCCTGCCGCTCCCGCACCGACAACAATTACTTTTCTTTTCATAAATCATTTAACTCCTGTGTTTATCGGATAATCATAAATACAACAGTAAGAACCGCATAAATAATCGGCTGGTGAAGAAGATAGATAAGAAGCGAATGTCTTCCGACAAAGCCGAAAAACGGAATCTTCACCTTTAAAAATTTCCAATCCGGAAGCTTGTCCTTGGTAAGGCGGTAAAGGAACAGTCCGCAAAGGAACAAAAACAGCCACGGGAAGAGCGCAAAGTAATCCGTCGAGAAAAACGATTCATTCGGAAAGCCGAAAAACGCAGAGAAATATCCCGAATAAAGCGCTTTCGGAAGCTCAACGTGGAAAGACGGCAAGCCGAAATACCCTCTTGCAATATGGCGAGTCAGAACAAACATAATAAGATTCACAATCAGACCGACAGCCGCCGGAATTTTTTCGAGAACCTTCCGCAGCGCCGCCACAACCAGCATCGCCGAGCCCATAAAGGTAAGAATTCCGAAAACGACCCTGTCCTCCGGCATTGCAATCAGTGTCGCCGCCGTAACGACCGCACCGCCGGCAAAAACGATCAGTCCCCGTTTCAGAGTTTGTTTGCCTAAAAGGGAGCAAAAGCCCGAAAGAACAATAAACGTCATGCAGATACACTGCTGCCAGATATGTGCACCCGTACCCTTGTACCACGCCCAGTCACAGCCGTAAATATAGACAAGATCCCATATGGCATGGTAAAAAATCATATTGACAACGGCAAAGCCTCTCAGACCGTCAAGAGTGTGAAGACGATTCGGGGAAACAGCTTCGGTTGTCTGCCCGGTTTTGTTTTTAAGCTTCATTTTCATTCTTTCCTCTTTTCAAAAGCAGAATGTTTCACAGATATCTTTATTCGATGCCTTTATTTTACACTGTATGCGTCTTTTTGGCAAGTATAAAATAAAAAAACACCGCAGAGACTGCGGTATACACGAAAAAAGGTTGTCGCATTTTTAGCAGGTCGTCTTTTAAAAGACGATATCCCGATCTCTGCTTAAAATGCGGCAGCCGCTTGTCACTTCTTTAGCCTGCGCTCATTGCAAGACGTAATTTATCACTGATCATGGCAATGAACTCGGAATTTGTCGGTTTTCCTCTTGTATTTTGAATCGTATATCCGAAGTAGGAGGTCAGTACATCTACATCTCCCCTGTCCCATGCTACTTCAATGGCGTGTCTTATGGCACGTTCTACCCGTGAAGGCGTGGTTTTATTTTTCTTGGCGATGGTCGGATAAAGGGCTTTTGTGACCGCGTGCATCAGCTCAGGATCTTTTACGGTGAGAACAATGGATTGCCTGAGATATTCGTATCCCTTTATATGCGCAGGGACCCCTATCTGGCGCATGATGTCGGAAATAATCACTTCGATTTCATGGTCGCTCTTCTGGCCGTTTGATCTGACAGGTGCCTTTCCGTACATCGATTCGATACGTTCGGCAAGAGATTCAAAATCAAACGGCTTCAATAGG
>JALEYA010000087.1 GCA_022779945.1 Oscillospiraceae bacterium
CGGAGCAATCCTTGCTTCTTATCTTTATCTTTACGGTCACAAAGATGCGAAAAAAATAATTTTCCTTACTGCCGCCTATAAGGGACTCTCAATTTTAGGCACGCTTTATAAAAAGGAATATGACATCGGCACAAAAGGGGACGCCCTTGTTGCTTTTGTTGACAGCCTGATGGGCCGTGAAGTGGCGGGTCAGCTTCTTACGGTTCTGCTTGATGCGCTCAAAAAAACCGGCGTATTGGACACGATTCTTGTCAGCGGACAGGATATGCTCGATAAAGAGTTTGAACGTATATTCGCCGAAAGTCTTTCTAAATGTCTCGGATATATGCCGGGCACATGGGCTTATGTTCCCGATAAGGACTATACTAAGGCTAAGAAAGCAATGTTCGGTAATGACCCAAAATACACGAAACTTGTTAAAAAGCTTGACCGCTATCATTACAACGTTCAGCGGAAGCTTACCAATCTGATTGACAGTGCAATAGCCGACGATGTGCCGGTGATTATTACAAGCGGCTACGGAATGTCAACGATACCCGTAACCAAAGGCTCGGAAAACCATTCTGATATGCTGATTGATACGAAATTTACCAGTATCGGTGCGACGGTTGCACCGTTCGGAAAAACACTCAGCAAAAGTTACAAGCAGGCAGTGAAATGCGGTCACAACCATATTTCACCTGACAAAATTGTCGATGCTTCCACGGGTGCGTATCCTGAATATACCTGGTATTTCAAAATGCAGCAGCACAGTGAGTTCACGAACGCTTATGTTGAATTTTTGAACTGGGCGGTGCATTACAACGGACAGCCGACCGTGAGAACCAATAAAAAATATCCGCAGTTTATCAAAATAGACAGTGACGAAAACGCCGTCAGTCCGACTGAAGGCGAAAAGGGAAGTGTCATTTACAGCGTGTATAAATTCCTTGTTCCTATCTGTACAACGCTTTATAATTTGACTGTCGGCACACTGAAGAAGATTTTATCGGGATTGAATATTCAATCCCGATAAAGTTTTTTGAACTTATTTTGTAACGAATTGTCCAATTTCGTCATTAACAGATGAAACCCGATGAAAGGGGGCGGAAAAATGCAGCCGATGGACGAAATCTATCAGCGGTACGCCATGACCGTGTATAAGTTTCTGCTGTCAAAAACAGGAAACGAAGACCTTTCCGAGGAGCTGACGCAGGAGACGTTTTATCAGGCGGTCAGAAGTATCGGGCGGTATGATGAAAGCAAGTGTTCGGTGTCAACATGGCTTTGTGCAATAGCGAAAAATCAGCTTTTAGTGTACTATCGCAAGCACCCGAAAACCGAAACGCTCGAAGAAAGCTTGAAAACAGCCATGTCGGCTGAGGACAGAGTGATCGAAGCGGAAAACCGGGTTGAGCTGCTGAAAAAACTGCATTCATGCCCCGAACCGTACCGGGAGGTGCTGTATCTTCGGATTTACGGCGACCTGTCTTTCCGGGAAATCGGCGAAATCATGGGATTTTCCGAAAACAGAGCGAGAGTGACGTTTTATCGGGGAAAAGAAAGACTCAGAAAGGAGCTGACGGAAAATGAGTGAGAAAATACCGTGTGAAATGATAAGAGATCTTTTACCGTCGTATGTTGACGGACTGACGAGCAAAACGACAGATAAAGCGGTTGAAACTCACGTTGCGGACTGTACGGACTGCAAAACAGCACTTGATTTCATGCGTGAGGGCGAAGAGAAAAAAGAAAAGACGGAAGAGAAAAAGGAAATCGACTTTTTAAAAAAGACACGGCGAAAGAAAACGCAGTCGGTCGTAATCGGCGTGCTGACGGCGATTGTTATCCTCTTTGCGGCAATCATTGCAAAGGTGTATTTTATCGGAAGCCCGATAGACGAAGAGTTTGTGTCCTGCCGGCTGTCGGTGAACGGAAAAGAGATAAGCGTCGGCGGCGGCTCAAAAATCCGCAATTCCGATGTTCCGTTTGTGGATTTCGAAGAAAAAGATGGCGTTGTCACGATTTCGTTCCGCTCCGTCCGGGAAAGCCGGTTTCATACCGGCGGATATCTTGAAAGCTTCACCGCCGAAAATGAAATCAAAACCGTAAAGCTTGATGACCGTATCGTCTGGAATAACGGTAAGGCGATTTCAAAAATCACCTCGGATGCCTTTGAAACCCGTCATCTGTATGTCGGCGCAATGCCCGAAAACAACCGTACGGCGACTGCGCTTGGTGTCTATGAAGTGCTCGGTACCTTTTCCAACGCTTTGAAGACCTCGTAAGAGCCGTACGGCTGGACGCTGATTGTTGTTAACAATATCGGCTCAGCTCAAAGAGAAGCCAAGGAGGAATTTATGCGTGCTTACGGGGTTGCAATTCTGGCTTTGATTGACAATCTCAGCGAAGTCAAATTCGAATATGAAGTTGACGGTGAAAAGTGTGTGCTTTCGGTTGATACGGACGAGGCTTCGGAGTTTGCCGGGGAAAATATCAAAGAAATCGGAAAGGATATCACAAAGCTGCAAGTCCTGATTGAAAAAACGGTACTCTATACCGAAACGGTATGGTTGATAGGGGACTGCGTTGTACCGGAGGCTTGACAAGGCGGTTTGCTACGTGCTAATATGACGCTGAGGTGAAAACCATAATGAGTCTCAGACAGCGTGCCGAAAACTTAAAGACCGATGTCCCCGCTGTTTTTCTTGCCTTAAAGGATAAGCGGACGCCTGCTTTGGCGAAGCTCTTTGCGGCGCTGACGGTTGCGTATGCGCTGTCGCCGGTTGACCTTGTGCCGGATTTTATCCCAGTGCTCGGCTATCTTGACGACGTGATACTCCTTCCGGCGCTTGTAGCCTTGACCGTGCATTTTATCCCGAAAGATATCATGGCTTCTTATCGGGAACAAGCAAAAGAACTGTGGCAGGACGGCAAGCCGAAAAAATGGTATTATGCCTTGCCGGTTGTGCTTTTCTGGCTTGCCTTAATTGCGATTGTTGTTATAGCGGTACTGAAATGCCGCCGATGATGAATGCGGCGACCAAAATCAAAAGGCGGAAGTTTTCACTCCGCCCTTTTTTATTCATTCCGTTTATATTCTTCCACTTCCGTTTTGATACCCTCATAAAACGGCATCGGACAGTAGCCGAATTCCTTGGCGGCTTCTTCGTGCCCGTACGCTCTCGGCTCGGTCAGCCGTTGTACCCGTTCCCGGTAATCAATTTTTTTAAGCGATATCATGTAAAGCGTTTTTGCCGCAAAATAAGCAAGGGGAGACGGAACGGAAACAAAAACCGTCTTTTTTCCGAGCAGTCGGCTTATCAGCTTTAAAATGTCAATAAGGTCGATTGCCGTACCGCCCGAAAGGTCATACAATTTGTTTTTCGTGCTTTCTTCGTTTGTTAAAACCTGATAATATGCTTGCCCGAGGTCACGGATATTGACCGGCTGAAGTGCAAAGGTGCCTTTGTCAACAACGGGAAAAATTCTCAGCTTGTCGACCATTTTAATAAATTTCGACATATTCGGGTCTTTCAGATTGCCGTAAATCATCGTCGGACGAAGCACGGTGAAGCAGGTTTCACTTTCAGAAAGCATAGCAAAAACATTTTTCTCGATTTCAAGATATTCCTCGCTCGCCGCCTTGAATTTCGAATAAATTCCGGTCGTGTGCACGAGGATAATCCGTCTGACGTGATTTTCGATTGCCGCCTTGGTAAGAGACACGGACATTTTTATTCCGGCGATATGAAACACTGTGTCGATTCCTTTTGTTGCGTCTGCCAAAAAGGCTTCGTCCGTAAGGTCGCCGATGATCGGCGTGATTTTCGGAAAGACGGAAAGCTCGTTTGCTTTTTCCTCGCTTCGGACAACGGCGATATATTCGAATTCGGTTTCTGCTTCGTTTTGTAAAATCTCGGCAAAGCACATGCCGCTTCTTCCGGTGATGCCCGTAATCAAAACTTTTTTCATGCTGTCTCCCCTTTAAACTGAAACAGCGGCTTCCGATAAAGCTTTGGAAGCCGCCATATTTTTTTATTCTTCCTCGCTTAATTTTCTGCCCATCAGAACGCCCATGACAGAGGCCATCATCAGACCTCTTGTCCAGCCGCTTGAGTCGCCGAGACAGTGAAGACCCTTGACGCTTGTGTTAAAGTCGCTGTCCATCTTGACACGGTTGCTGTAAAACTTGAGTTCGGGCGAATACAGGAGGGTTTCATAGGACGCAAAGCCCTCAACAACGTGATCCATCGCCTTGATAAAGCCGATGATGTTCGTCATCGCCCGGTACGGCATGGCGGCGGTGATGTCGCCGGCAACGGCATCGGGGAGGGTGGGCTTGACGTTCGACTGCGCAAGCTCTTTTTCCCACGTTCTCTTGCCGTCAAGAATATCGCCGAAGCGCTGAACAAGAATGTGTCCCGTTCCGAGCATATTCGTCAGTTCGCCGACCTTCTGTGCATAGGAAATCGGCTGATTGAACGGATAGCTGAAGTTGTGAGAGCAGAGAATCGCAAGGTTGGTGTTATTGGACTTCAGTTCCTTATAGGAGTGACCGTTAACAACGGCAAGGTCATTGTCGTAGTTTTCCTGGCTGACAAAGCCGCCGGGATTCTGACAGAAGGTACGAACCTTGTTTTTGAACGGCTTCGGGTAGCCGATCAACTTCGATTCATAAAGAACCTCGTTGACCTTTTCCATGATTTCGTTTCTGACTTCGACTCTGACGCCGATATCGACTGTACCGGGCTGATGGGCGATGCCGTACTCGGCGCAGATCTGCTCAAGCCATTCGGCGCCTCTTCTTCCCGTTGCGACGACGGTGTGGTCGGCAAAAATCTCCTCTTCCTTGCCGGTTT
>JALEYA010000129.1 GCA_022779945.1 Oscillospiraceae bacterium
TCTTTCAAGCAGTAAGTCCGGCAACTGAAAATCGGATTGATAACGGTAAGTCTCTTTGGTGTTTTCACCGTCATAGTGTACAACCTGACATATCGGCAGTCCCGAGCCGTATTTCTCAATCATTCCCACGGTATCGGCAACTGTATCCCCGAGCCGGAACGAAAGAAAGTTTTCGTAAAGCTTGGTGGGGGAGTTGTCGGGATTGATCAGCGCATCGTTTAACTCGGTAGGATCTGAGTAATACGCTTTGAACGTGATCGGCTTGTCGCCGGTATCTGAAACAGCGATCGGTGTGTGGTAGTAAATCAGAGACAGTTCGGTATCGTGATCATCTTTATGAAAATAGAGTATGTTTTTTCCGTTGTCGGTGTATTTGTCATAATCTTCTCTTGAAAAAGATGATTTCAGTTCGGTTTCCGCAAACGGAATCAGTCCGTTTTCTCTCAGTATACGGTCAGCCTCCCGATAGGACATATGGCCGTCTATCAGAAAATAGGCTCTTAGCGTATCTGTGACTTTATAGCCGTATTCGGCTTGCATCCGTTCGTCGTACCGTTTATCAAAAACGGCGCTTGTGTGACTGAAAAGCGCGGTGTTCAGTACCGTCAGAACGGCAAGCACGGAGGCAAGAGCCGGGAGTGTCCGGATTTTTCGCTTGTCTTTCTTCGGCTTTTTTTCGCATTGAAAGGCAAGCGTAAAGCTCAGAATACCCAAAAACAGCAACAGCACGACGGAACCGATATTGACGGCGGATTCGAATATGTCAGAGTCTGCGTTTATGGGAATCTTCGTGTACAGCAGTTCGACGTTTTTCAGCCGCTCGATGATGTAGATGCCGTTTTGTGTCAGCGAATAGAATAACGGCTGAAATACAGAGCCGAGAAGAACCAGCGAAAGCAGAGACAGTCCGCACGCCACCGCAACAGCAATCAGGCGGTTTTCTTTTCTCTTTCTGTACAGATAAAGAATCGACAGAAGCGAGACAGAAGCCAAAGCGGTACTGATAAAAGCATAAATCGGTGTGGGGATATCCCATGTGTGACCGAAATAGGCGTAATCAAAGCCGAGGAAGGTCGCAAGAAAATTCAGCGGAACTGCGCCTAAAACGATGAGCGCATTGACAATCCAACTTTCTTTGTATATTTTTTCGAAGTTTTCCCGTACCGGATCGGCGTCGCCCATTTCGGCTACCGCCTTTTCAAAGCTTTCTTCTTCCGGATAGCCGATTTCCATGTAATGTTCGGCTTTGTCGCAGATGTGGCTTTCAAGCTCGTCGGTGAGTAGCTTACGTCGGGACTCGGTAAGCCCTTTTGGCACGGCGGCGTCTAAGTAGTCCGAAACGATTTTCGGTTTGGGCATTTGTTTCACTCCTTTGCTTTTCGGTTACGGAAGCTCGGCTTTGGAAGTCTGTAAACTCTGATACGGTTGGGACAAATTACGTTCCGCTTCACCGCTTATTAAAATGCCGTCCTTGAAGGTCAGATTCACTTGTACGCTTGTGCTTTTTTTCTTTTCGGCGGTTTCGGATGTTACAAAGTATTCAAAATCGACAACCGGAGATATATTTTCTGCATAGAAAATGATCTCTTCGGTGATATTGTCTGTGTAACGAACGGATTCTTTTATCTGAACGCAGGGGACGGTCATGATGATGTCAAGTGCTTTCTCTTTTGTGTCGCCCCGGTTCAGCTTGCCGAAGTATTCATACAGCTTTTCCGGGTCGGTGCTGTGCTCTCCTTTGGCGCTTTCTGCATCGTAAGAAGTCAGATTTATTTCTTTTCCGACAAGCTGACCGTTTTCGGAAAACGTAAAAGCAACGTAAGAGCCGTGAAGAAAACTGCTGTATTCATCCGGCTCAAAGAATACATGAACGTGCTCGTTGTCTTGGGTGAATGCGTAATAGTCATTTTTTTCGTCGGAAAGATCGGGTGCGGCATTGGAAAAATAGAGGTTTTTGGTCATGGCACAAAGTTTTTCAAAATTGACAAGACCACCCTGCGTTGCCAACGCTTCAATTTCACTTTCCGGCGTTTTGGTGTCAACAGTCGAGTAAATGCTTGTAAACCTTTCAACGGTGGCTTGCGATTCCGGATCCTGATAGATACGCTCGAATTGATAGTATTTGTACGAATAAAAGAAAACGGCGGTGTTGACGACGGTGAATACGGCAAGAAGAACCGCAGCGACTCTTGTGTCGGGTAGTCTGTTTTTCCGTTTTTTCTCGCTTTGTCTTGTGCATTTCACGGAAAGAACCGCACCTGAGACGGCGAATATCAGGGGCAAAAGGTAGGAAACCATTAAGCCGTAATCGGCAAAGCCGCAGTTATATATTTCCGCATTGTTGAATTGCAGACCGGTGAATTTTTCAAGCAGATAGGGTATGTTAGATCCTACGGCAAAGCACATTGGCTGAAAAACAGCATTTGTGAAAAGCGCAGTTATGGACATGATGCCCATGACAACGCCAACGGCGGACAGCGTGCGCTCTTGTTTCTTTTTATATGCCCCGAGTGTTGTCAGGCAAAGACCGCTGAAAAACGCCGTGCTCAAAAATACCGCAAGAAGTGACGGATCGCTCTGGTTGTCAATCAGATGACTGGCAAAGCCGCTGAAAATGGCACCGATACTGCAAAAAGCGAGCACAACATAGGTGAGAATGACCTGCCATTCACTTTCGCCGTAAAGCTCGCTGAATTGCTCATTTACCGGCTCGGCGTCGCCCATGGCTTCAATCGCTTTTTCGAAGCTTTCTTCTTCCGGATAGCCGATTTCCATGTAGTGCTCGGCTTTGTCATAGATATGGCTTTCAAGCTCTTCGGTCAGTAGCTTGCGCCGTGACTCGGTAAGCCCTTTCGGCACGGCGACTCCAAGGTAGTCGGAAACGATTTTCGGTTTGCTCATGATGTTATCCTCCGCTTTTTACGCTTTGGCGTGCGACACCTTGCCGATGACCTTGTTGACCGCCGAAGAATACGACGTCCATTCTTCTTTGTTTTTAGAAAGTGCCTTGATGCCCTTGTCCGTAATGCGGTAGTATTTTCTCTTGCGGGCGGACTCGTTTTCAATCCAGTACGAGGTCACATAGCCGTCCTTTTCGAAAGCGTGCAAAATCGGGTAGAGCGTGCCTTCTTTCAGCGAAAACACAAATTCCGAGCGTGCCTCGATCTCTTTGATGATCTGATAGCCGTACATGTCGCCGCTTTCGAGTACGGAAAGCACAAGCAAAGAGGTACTGCCCTTGGAAAGTTCTTTTTTGATGTTCATAAAATCACCTCATATAAAAATTTTTTTCGGTTTCAAGGTCGGACAACAAGGTAAAAGCAGGGGGAACCGACTTACTGTTGCCCGACATAGAGCTTCGATACATCGGAACTCTATGCATAATATAGCATGGTATTTGAGGGTTGTCAAGAGGGAAGTCAGAATTTTGTTCGATCTTATAAAAGGATTCGCCCCTGAAAGGGGAGATGTCACGAATGTGGCAGAGGGGTTCCGACAAAATAATATTTATCGCTCAGTTTACGGCTCGGGCACTCTGCTTTCAATCAAGCACCGTGAACCCCGGCATTGGAGTCGCCACGCGACCAAACTAAAATTTGTCGCTCAGTTTACGGCTCGGGCACTCTGCTTTCAATCAAGCGCCGTGCACCCCGGCATTGGAGTCGCCATGCGACCGGCTCGGGCACTCAGCTTTCAATCAAGCACCCTGCACCTCGGCATTGGAGTCGCCACGCGACCGGGATTGGTGTCGTCATGCGACTGTCATTCGAGAACCATTATGCAACAAAAAAGCTGCTCCGGACGGAACAGCTTTTGCATTTTTTGTATTGTACACTTTTGTGCAATTGGTTCATCATATGCCGCAGGCATATATCATTGTTATTGCCGTCCTGTTGAGCCGAAGCCGCCTTCGCCTCTTACAGTGTCGGAAAGCTCCTCGCTTTCGATAAAGTTCGCCGTAACGTAGGGCGTGATAACAAGCTGAGCGATCCGCTCGCCGTTTTCGATCGTCTGTGCCGTTTTTCCGTGGTTGTGAAGCGCCACCATGATTTCGCCGCGGTAGTCGCAGTCGATGACACCCACCTTGTTCGCCGGGGCAAGATCACGCTTGCAGGCAAGACCGCTTCTTGCATAAACCAGACCGGCAAAGCCTAAAGGAAGCTCAACGGAAAGACCGGTGTGAACGAATGCTGTCTCGTCCGGTTCAATCGTCAGCGGTTCGGAAAGGCAGGCATATAAGTCCGCGCCCGCCGCAAATTCGGAGCCGTAGGTCGGAATCACGGCATTTTCGTTAAGCTTTTTGATTCTTACATCGTATTTATTCATCAATTCTGTCCTCGCTCCATCGGATGATTTTTCCTTCTTTTAAAGACGCCGGAACGTCAATGATGCGCTGGTTGGACGAGCCTTTGAACCGAAGCGTCAGGTCTTTTTTTTCGTCCACAAATTCACCGTCCACGAGAATGTCGATGCAATTGAGCATTCTCATCGTGATGGACGGGTCGCACAGCCTTCCGGTAAGAAGATCATCGTCAAAAAGATAGCCGGAATAGCACCATACGGTTTTTTCGGGGTAGGCGGCCTTGACCTTTTCAAGCACCTCACAAAGCACTTGCTGATTCTGCGGCTCAAACGGTTCACCGCCCAAAAGGGAAAAGCCTTTGATGTAATCGGGCTGTAAGGCATCAAGAATCTTCTGTGTCTGCTCTTCGGTGTATTTTTCGCCGTAGTTAAAGTCCCATGCTTCGCTATTGAAGCAGTTTTTGCAGTGATGCGTGCAGCCGCTGACGAACAGCGACACACGCACCCCCGGGCCGTTGGCGACGTCAAACGGCTTTATGGTTGCATAATTCATGATTTCTCCTTACAGATGAAGAACTCTTGATTTGATTTCCTTGGTCTTTCCGACGTTCCAGAAATTCTCGCCGAGATAGCCGCAGGTTCTTCTTGTAACGTTCATCTTTCTCTGATCCTTGTTGTGGCAGTTCGGGCATTCCCATTCGAGATTGTCGTTGATGATGATTTCACCGTCGTAGCCGCAAACGTGGCAGTAGTCGCTCTTGGTATTGAATTCGGCATACTGAATGTTGTCGTAAATGAACTTGACAACGTCCTCGAGTGCGGTGAGATTGTGGCGCATATTCGGAATTTCAACGTAGGAGATCGCGCCGCCCGAAGAAATGGTCTGGAACTGGCTTTCAAACTTGAACTTCGAGAAAGCGTCGATGTCCTCTCTTACGTCAACATGGTAGGAATTGGTATAATATCCCTTGTCGGTAACGTCCTTAATGGTGCCGAAACGCTCTTTATCGATTCTTGCGAAGCGGTAGCACAGAGATTCGGCGGGCGTTCCGTAAAGACCGAAGCCGAGACCGGTCTCCTTCTTCCATTTTTCGCAATGCTCACGCATAGTTTTCATGACCTTGAGCGCAAACGGAGTTGCTGTCGGGTCGGTATGGCTTACACCGCACATCAGCTTTGTGCATTCATAAAGACCGATGTAACCGAGCGAAATTGTGGAATAGCCGTTTTCAAGGAACTTGTCGATTTTTTCGCCCTTCTGCAGTCTTGCGATGGCACCGTACTGCCAATGAACGGGGCTTGTGTCGGAGATGATACCCTTGAGTGCGTTGTGACGGCACATGAGAGCGTCAAAGCAAAGCTGAAGTCTTTCTTCAAACAGTGACCAGAAGCGATCCTCGTCGCCCTTGGCAAGAATGGCGATCTGCGGCAGGTTGATGCTGACAACGCCCTGATTGAAGCGACCTTCGAATTTGTAGTTGCCTTCCTCGTCCTTCCACGGAGAGAGGAACGAACGGCAGCCCATCGGTGAAAAGACGTTGCCCTCGTAGTTTTCGCGCATCTTCTTTGCGGAGATATAGTCGGGGTAAAGTCTCTTGGACGAGCACTTGACGGCAAGCTTGGTGATGTAATCGTATTTGCCGCCCTTCAGGCAGTTGTTTTCGTCAAGAACGTAAACAAGCTTCGGGAAAGCGGGGGTGACATAAACACCCTTTTCGTTTTTGATGCCCTGATAACGCTGGCGAAGAATTTCTTCGATGATCATGGCATTTTCTTCGATATATTCGTCGCCCTCACGAAGATAGAGGAAAAGAGTAACAAACGGAGACTGACCGTTTGTGGTCATGAGGGTGTTAATCTGATACTGAATCGTCTGAACACCGGAACGAAGCTCGTCGGCAAGTCTTTCCTTGACGACTTTCTGAATCTGCTCTTCGGTCAGCTCGTCGCCGAGCTTTTCATGAATCCGTTTGGAGAATTTCTCCTTGCTCTTGCGAAGGTATTTGCCAAGGTGGCTGATATCAACGGACTGTCCGCCGTACTGACTGCTGGCGACAGAGGCGATGATCTGCGTCATGACGTTGCAGGCAACCTGGAAGCTCTTTGGGCTTTCGATCAGCTTGCCGTTCATAACGGTGCCGTTGTCGAGCATATCGCCGATATTGATCAGACAGCAGTTGAAAATCGGCTGAAGGAAGTAGTCCGCATCATGGAAGTGAATGGCGCCCTCATCGTGAGCCTTTGAGATATATTCGGGAAGAAGCACACGGCGGGTAAGGTCTTTGGAAACCTCGCCGGCGATCAGGTCGCGTTGGGTGGCTGCCATTACGGCATCCTTGTTGGAGTTTTCCTCCATAACGTCCTTGTTGCTGTTTTTAATCAGCGAAAGGATGGAATCGTCGGTGGTGTTGGCTCTTCTGACAAGGGCTCTGTTGTAGCGGTAGATGATGTAGGCTTTCATCAGGTTGTAACAGCCGAGCTCCATCAGCTTTTCTTCAACCGTGTCCTGAATGTCCTCAACAAGCATTCTTTTCTTATGGGTATCGGCAACAAAATCGGCAATATTTTCGATTTGTTCTTTGCTGATCTTGTCGCATTCATCGACTGCATCGTTTGCTTTTTCCAAAGCAATGATGATTTTCGTGCGGTCAAAGTCAACCGTTGTTCCGTCACGTTTAATAACTTTCATCTGAATAACTCCTCTCTTGAATATACGTTATATGAAATAAAATATGAAACAGTTTGCTTTCGTTCCGGACAGAAATCCATCCGACCGAACGAATCATATTGTACATGATATTTTGTGCTTCGTCAAGTAAAAATACCCATATTTTGTGTTTTTGGCTACTTGCACAAAATATGGGTATGTTTTTTGTAAAAGACTGTAAGATTAAAATTTTCTAATTTCCGGGAAGAGATTCAGACTTGTATATGAAGTTCTTCAATAAAAATATTTGCCGCCTTTCCTATTGAAAAAACGGCAAATATCAGATTTAAAAACACGGAAAAGACAACCTGTCAGCGGTTATTTTTTCGTGGCTTTTTCTTTTTTGTCGTCCTTGGAATTCTTTTTCTCTTCCTTGGCGGCTTTCTTTTCGGCCTTTGCCTTTTCTTTTTCTTCCTTGAGCTGCTGCGTTCTGGCGACCTTTTCGGCTTCAAGCTTTCTTTGCATCTCGAGCTTTGCTTCACGCTCAGCTTCGGCGGTGGCCTTTGAATCGTCATACTTGGCAGCAAGTTCCTCAAAGTGCTTATAGGATTCCTGAGCCTTGAGCATCTTTTCGGCGTCAATGTACGGCTTTGCCGCACGGTTGAAATTCACGTGGTTGTTGATCTCGGCTTTGGCATTTTCCTGAGCGTCCTTTTTCTGCTTGGAAAGGTTGTCGATCTGCGCCGAAATCTCCTTGAGCTTGATGTAATCCTTGTCCTTCTTGGCCTGAGCCTGAATGACAAAGATTTCCTTAAGCTGTTCGTCACAATGATTTTCGATTTCCGTGTACTTTTCAAGAACAGAGAAATCCGGCTGTACAAAATCGTTTAAGGACTGATAGTTTTTGCGGATAACCTTGCAGGAAACTTTCTTGCTTTGGGCAACGCTGATGGCGAAACTACGAAGCTCTTTTTCTTCCTTTGTGGTGGTCGGCATCATCTTGGCTTCGGCAAGCTCACGCTTGATATCCTCCATGTCGGCATGGAAAAGTCCGGCAAGACCGGCGTCGAAAATCTTCTTGCTGATGGCGAGCTTGGCCTGATAAAGCGGGGTATCGAACTTATCAAGCTCGGCAAGAACGAATCCGGCAATTTCGATTTCTTCGTTGTGCTCAAGAGCGGCCTTATACGCCTTTTTCGCCTCTTTTTTGCTGCTGTTTTCGGCAAGATAGGTCTTTTTGTCCGTTGACATGGGCTTGGCGTCAATATATTCACGAGCGTTGCGGACAATATCGATTGCCTCAACAAGTCCCTCGTGATTGACGATGCCGTTGCCGTAGTCCTCGAACATCGCTCTGATTTTCAGAACACGGATAACACCCTTCTGCTTCTTTTCGTCAAGGTCATAGAAGAAGTAGGGGATCATGTTCATCAATGCGCCGACGGCAGCCATGATAACCGTGGCGGCGAGAACCTTATGAAGAAGTCCCGGTTCACCGGTTTCGATATCCAGGATATCATAGGGAGAAGCGTAGCCGTTGTTCTTGTGGATTCCGAAATACTTGTATACAGCGGGGAGAACACTGGAAGTGACAAGGGTGACCATATTGCCGATGGTCTGTACCGTTGCGAACATTCCGTCAACTCTTTCTCCGGTTGTAAACTGATGATAATCGCGGATATCGGCCTGAATCGCCGGCGTTGTAATCTGTTCAAAGGCGCTGACAAGCCAGTTCATATAAATGCAGACGGAAATCCAGTAAATATTGTCAATGTTCAGCAAAATGGCAAGAATAAAGACAATATTCATGAAGTTCGTGCCTAAAAGGACTTTCTTCTTACCGAAAGCACGGACACAGAACGGCGCAAGCAGCATGCCCCAGAGAGAGGCGTTACTGATGACGGTGTTAATGATACTCATCGTGCCGCCGCTGCAGGCGTGACCGTACGTATAGGTCCAGTTGATGGCGTTGCCGTATGTACCCTCAAGGAAGCCCAGCCAACCGGCAAGAGCGATAATCCAGAAGTATTTATTCTTGGCAACGGATTTGAACGAGTCAATGAAGCGAACCTGAATAACGTGGGTTTTAGCCTGAATGATCTTTCCATTGGTGTAGCCGAATACAATGACGGTCAGACCCATACCGATAGCACAGACCACCGGGTAGGCGACTCTGTATACCTTGATGTCATAAAGGTCATTGCCGGCAACCCACTGAGCAACCAGAGGCATGACGATGTTGACGATAGACGGCGCAAGAGAATAAACGACACTCTTGATGGCAAGAACATCGGTTCTTTCCTGCGTGTTGGGGGAAAGAACATGAATCAGGTTGGTGTATGCGTCATAGAAGAAGTTATAGAAGAACTGTAACAGCAGGTTGAAAAGCATGACGATGGCACACTTTGCAATATAACCGCCGTTCTGTCCGAAAAGGCTGTAAAGACTGCCATAGGGGAACCAGACATAGAAAATGGATATGATCGCCGTGGGAATACCCATGGAAAGAAGGAAGGGTCGGTATTTACCCGCCTTGTTCCGGGAGTTGTCGATCATGTTTGCACGAATGGCCGTGAGAGGAATATTTGCCAGCGTGGATATGACATAAAGAACATACATATCCATAGGGTCAACGCCGATGGCGTCACCGACAATGAGGTTACTGGTACCGACCAGAAGGTTCATACCTACGGTGATAATGAAATACGCACCGATACCTCCGCCGGCATATGCTGCGATTTCCTTGAATGTCATGTAACGTCCCGGAAGGGGAATGTTCCAATAGGTACGGAAATCGGAAAGCTTTGATTTGATTGTTGTTTTGATGTCTGTTGCCAATTTTATACCTCCTATTATTATTTCATATTCTACAATATTTCACCGTCCGTGCTTTGACGGACAAAACACCGGACGGTCAAAATATTACAAAATATGACAAGATGATTATAACACAAAGAATTTTTTTCTGCCACAGTTTAAAGCTAATCTAAAAAAATTAGACTTTTTCAACAGAAAAATTATTCATAATTTAGCAATAATAAACAATGTAAATTCGATCGAATTCAGGTTTTACGGTTGATTTTTTGCCGGTAAGGTGATAAAGTTTAGAGGATAAAAGCGATGTGAATGAAAAACGAAAGTAGGGCAGCCCTGTGCGGCTACCCCTACGAAATTCGATGAATATATCGATAAATTTTAGTTTGGTCGCGTGGCGACACCAATGCCGGGTGTCACGGTTCTAAATTGAAAGCTGAGTGCCCGAGCCGTTGGCTGAGCAATAAATATTATTTTGTCGGAACCCCTCTGTCACATTCGTGACATCTCCCCTTTCAGGGGCGAATCCTTTTATATCGGACTTGATGATATGTTTTTCTCCCCTGAAAGGGGAGATGTCAGCTCTGCTGACAGAGGGGTTACCTGCTGACCTCCACCGCTCTGTTCATCTTATCAATCGGTCAGTCGGTTCTCTTCTGCTATAACTTCTTCTATATCTCTACCTTTGCGCTAATGCCGCGCGGGCACATACTTTCTTTCAGACGAAAAAGAAAGTATGCAAAGAAGTTCTTTTGGTACGCATTTTCTCAGCCGAGTTTTTTCTCGCCTTGAGGGCGAGGAACAAACTGCGGGTCGACAATGCTATTGGGACTCGGTTCTATCGCCCCATATCCTTTGGAGTCAGGCATAGTGGGATTC
>JALEYA010000142.1 GCA_022779945.1 Oscillospiraceae bacterium
CTTGCGGTCGGCTTTTCAAGAATGGTTTTGCAATATTCGCTTGCAATAATTGTAAGGTTCGGATATTCAAGCGCAATTTGTGCACTACCCATGGCGTGGTCGTAGTGCGAATGGGTCAGCAAAAGATAGTCAAGCGGTTTTTCACCAAGCAGGTTTCTGATGTTTTCCGTTGTCTTTTTTGCACAAAAACCGTAGCCGCTGTCAACGAGAATGTTCGCGCTGTCAGTCATGATCAGAAAGCATTCACTGCCGTGAACCGCACCGCAGTTTTTGATATTAAAAGATGATTTTCTCTCCTTATTGAAGCGGTCAAGCTGAATTTTCATTTTTATCACCGAAGGATATGATACTTGAACACAAATGAAAAGTCAATAAAAGGAAGAATAAAAATCGGCCGAATTCTTGAAAAATCAGGGAAAGTATGAGATAATCAATATCACGTCTGACTCCGGTCAGAATAATTTGAAGAGATAAAATATGAATAAAGAAAGGAAAAGAGCAAAGTTGCTCTCGGTGATGGTATGATGGAAAAAAGAAGCAGTTTTACCGGAAAAATCGGTTTTGTTCTGGCGGCGGCGGGTTCGGCTGTCGGGCTGGGAAACATATGGAGATTTCCGTATCTTGCGGCGAAGTACGGCGGAGGAATCTTTCTTCTTGTATATCTTATTCTTGCCGTGACGTTCGGCTTTTCGCTGATGTGTGCCGAAATCGCGCTCGGACGAAAGACCGGAAAAAGCGCCATCGGTGCCTTTCGTGCGCTTGACAAGCGATTTTCGTTTGTCGGTGTGGTCGCCTCAATCATTCCGGCGATTATTTTACCGTATTATTCCGTAATCGGCGGATGGGTTACCAAATATCTGGCAGTTTTTGCGTCGGGTCATGTCACGGAGGCTGCCAATGACGGTTATTTTGAAAACTTTATTTCAAAACCTTTTGAGCCGGTGGGTTGGTTCTTACTGTTTATCGGTCTGACGGCACTTGTCGTACTGCTCGGTGTTCAGAAGGGTGTCGAAAAGGTCAGTAAGGTTATGATGCCGGTCCTGATCGTTCTGACGGTGTTTGTCGCCGTTTACTCCATGTTCATGCCGGGCGCACTTGAAGGCGTCAAGTATTATCTTCTTCCCGATTTTTCGAAGTTTTCGGCTACCACCGTGCTTGCCGCTATGGGTCAGCTGTTTTATTCCATGTCTCTTGCCATGGGCATTATGATAACCTACGGATCCTATATGAAAAAGGACGTAAGTCTGGAATCGTCCGTAAGACAGATTGAAGTGTTTGACAGTGCAATTGCTTTTCTCGCCGGTCTTATGATTATTCCTGCCGTATTCTCTTTTTCCGGCGGAGACGAGCAGGCGCTCGGCAAAGGTCCGGGACTGATGTTCGTTACGCTTCCGAAGGTGTTCGGCGGCATGAAAGGCGGCGCGGTGATCGGTACGGTATTTTTCCTTCTTGTACTTTTTGCCGCTTTGACGTCGTCAATCTCGCTGATGGAAACGGTTGTGTCGATCGTGCGTGACAAATTCGGACTTAAACGCGGTACGACCTGCCTGATCGTATTTGTTGTAAGCGTCGCGTTAGGCATTCCTTCGTCGTTAGGTTTCGGCGTTCTGGACTCTGTCAAGCTTTTGGGAATGTCGATTCTTGATATGTTCGACTTTGTAAGCAACAGCGTTCTGATGCCGGTCGTTGCGTTCGCAACCTGTATTTTTGTCGGCTATGTGATCAAGCCGCAAAGCCTGATTGACGAAGTTGAGCTGACGGGTGAATTTAAAAAGAAAAAGCTGTTTACCGTCATTATCAAGTACGTTGCGCCGATATTTATTGTGTTAATTCTCATTACTTCGGTTCTTGACACACTGGGAATTATGAAGATTTAAGGAATTTCTGAATACATCATAGCATACGCTTTGATGAACCGTTTCTTAATCGGTGATTTTTCGGTGGCTTTTGATCTTGTCAAGTGCCCCTTTCTCGAGCCGGGATACCTGCGCTTGTGAAATGCCGATTTCCTTTGCCACTTCGGTTTGGGTCAGCCCGTTGGTGAAGCGAAGGGCAAGGATCTGCTTTTCCCGCTCGCTTAAAGCGGAGATCGCTTTTTTGACCATGATTTCGTCGATCCATTCGGAGTCGGTGCTGTTGTCGCCGATCTGATCCATGACGTATATCGTGTCTCCGCCTTCAAAATAAACCGGCTCATAAAGGGAAACGGGCGCAACAACGGCTTCAAGAGCTATCACGACGGTTTCTTTTTTCAGCCCCATTTCTTTTGCGATTTCTTCAACCGAGGGTTCTTTTTGCGATTCATTTTGAAGCCGCTCGCGTATCTGCATGGCGTGATAGGCTGTGTCTCTTATAGAACGGCTGACTCTTACGGGCGTGTAGTCCCGTAGATGTCGGCGAACCTCTCCGATAATCATCGGAACGGCATAGGTTGAAAAACGGACATTGTGGCCTGTATCAAAGTTGTCGATTGCTTTGATAAGACCGATGCAGCCGACCTGAAAGAGGTCGTCCGGGTTTTCTCCCCGGTTGGTGAAACGCTGAATGACGCTGAGAACCAGACGAAGATTCCCATAAATCAGCTCTTCCCGGGCCGTTTTGTCTCCGTTTTTTGCTTTTTCAAGAAGCCGGATTTTCTCTTTTTCACTCATCACTTTGAGTGTGGATGTGTCGATTCCGCAGATTTCAACTTTATTAAAACTCAAATTGATCCCCACCTTTGTCAAAAAGATTATTGACAAACGGTGGGGATATTATTTATTATCAGAACTTGAAAAAATTGGTTGACGAAAAAAGCGTAACGATAAGTTCTTCAACCGACCTTGCCCTTTTTTTATGCCTGATTCTGTGTTTTCAGAACAGCCCCCTTTAGGGTTGCCTTTTGTTTAAGCTTAGCCGAACTTTAAATCGAAGGACAAAACTCCGCTCTGTTTTTTCAAAAAATGCAATGGTAACGAGTTTTCGTTGCTCGAAAAAGTGTGTTCGTTGCTTTTCTATTGAAACAATAAATCTGACGGTATATCATAGGGTCAACAAGGAACAAAACCTGAAAAAAGCTGACACAAAAAGGAGATGGTTCAAATGAGATCGGTTTTGGTTTAGGCTTCGAAGGAATCTTTCCGAAATAATATCGAAAAAACAAGGAGATGTTCTTATGAAAAAAGTTCTATCATTACTCATGGCATTCATTATGGTTCTCTCGGCGGTACAATGTCTGTCGGTTATGTCGTTCGCGGCGGACGGTAATTATGAGTCGGAGCCAAACAACAGTAAGTATTATGCAAATACGATCGAATCGTTTGACACCGATTACATCGGCAGTCTTGATAATCGGAACGATGTTGACTGGTACAGATTTACGATTACCGATGATGTAGATTACTTTAATGTTGTGTTCGGCGAAAGTGAACACAATGAAAACTATATAAATGACGGATGGGATATCAGTATTTACAGATCTGCAAGTGATGATGCACTCAAGGTCACAACTTTTGACGGTGGATATCCGTATGAGTCACCAAATCTTCCGTATAAAGGTACATTTTATATTAAGGTTGAAGCCAATAACAAAACAGATGATGATGCTCCGATTGATTACTACTATGATCTCGAAATTGTAACAAATGTCGGTGATGAGTGGGAAAATGAAATCAATGACAACAAAAGTCAAGCAAATCTTATTGATAACAATGCCGTATACAGCGGTGTAACGACCAATAGAAATGATGTTGACTGGTATAAATTTAAAATCACCGGTGATGTTGATTATTTCACTGTTGTGTTCGGTACAAACGAGCACAATGAAAACTATACAAATAACGGATGGAATATCAGTATTTACAGATCCGGAACGGATACTGTTCTCAAAAGCGGAACTTTAATGCACAGAGAAGCTCTTCAAAAGATATTTCTTCCTTCAGACAGTATCTGACTGCTGTCTGCCGTGTCAGAATTTCCATTTTTGATTCCAGCTTTTTCAGATTCTTCTCTACTGCCTTTGCCCATACAAAAGAATACTTATTGGCATTTGCTTCTATCTTGGTACAATCAACAAACACATTCGTATATGAGACTTAATTCATATCAATGAGCTGATTGATCAACTGATAGAACAAATCTTCCATAACAGGAACTAATTTTTCATTTTGAAACCGAGCTATTGTACTGTGATCAGGAGCCGATTCCATTCCCAATATCCACATAAACCGGATATCGGTTTTGCACGCTTCTTCTATCTGTCTTGACGAATACAGTCTTCTCATATATGCATAAACAAGTATGATAAACATGGTTGTCGGATTCAGTTTCCTCCATGAACGGACATATTCTTTTTCAAGCTTACTGTAATCCAATTTTTCGCATATTTCCACTAATTTAAACACCGGATCGTTCTGCGGAATAATTTTTTCGATTTCTAACGGCAAAACTACTTGATTTCTGTCTCGATACATAGTACAATTTCACTGCTTTCTATATGGTTTTTCTGCAATTAAATTATACTACGAAAGCGGCAACCGGGCAACCCTTTTTTCGGGTCGCCCGGTTGGTTTTTTGCTTCTTTTTGGGCTGCCTTAGCGCGACAGCCCCTTTTTCGTTTATTTGTTTCCTTGACAGTAAGTGAAAAATCATCTACAATATAGGCAACCTCTAAAAACGTCCCGGCATTCGTCATAATGCACAAATTCCTGGAGTTTTTAGAGATTGCCTAAAAACGGAGGTGTATGATATGAATAATCTGATAAAACGCACGGTTTCCCTGTTTTTGACTTTTATTCTGATAACAGGAAGCCTATCTTTTGGGGCAGTTGCGTCCGGAACAGGAAACGTTACTTTTGATGATCGGTACTTGGAATACAGCTTTGGATTGAACGATTCCGGTTTTGCCGAAAACGCAGGTCAGAAGCGATTCAGCCTGTTTTCTCTTTCGGATAAGCAATATTCCGGCTGTTACGGCAATCAGCTCCCCGATCTTTCAAAAGATATTTATAACCAGCTGGTAAGCGTCTATGCGGAAAATCGTAAATCCGGCTATACAGAGCTGAAACTGAAAACACCGATTGAATTTGAGGCTGTATTCAGCGGAAATTCTCTTGTTGAAACGGAGGATTATCAGCTTGCGCTTGAAACGCTTTCCGCCTCGGTTCAGTCAGCTATGGACGCGTTTTTGTATGACTATCCGCAGGTGTTCTGGTTCCGGACAGCGAGAACCTCTTTCGGGATCAGCTTTTCCGGAATTTCTGACGGCGATTATGTCGGAAAAATCAGTAAGCTGACCTTTGTTCCCGAAGAAATCTATTCCGGTGCTTCCTCGGATATTTCTGAATTTGACACGGCGGTCGATGAAGCGGTCCGGACGATTTCGGCTTCTCTTGACAGAAACGCCGAAACCCATGATATCGCAAAGAGTATCCATGATTATATATGTGATCGTGCATATTATCATTTGACCGGCGACATAACAGTACATACGCCTGTACCGTTCTTTATCGGAGATAAAGGGATGGTCTGTGAAGGATATGCCAAAACGTTTAAGCTTCTTTGTGACCGCTTCGGCATTGAATGTGCCTGTATAAGCGGTACGGCAAAATCAACGGCTACCGGTTCGGCGGGCGCTCATATGTGGAACTATGTGAAAATGTACGACGGCGCATGGTACCTTGTCGATGCTACCTGGGACGATCAGGACAGCCGTATTTATGACACCTATTTTCTTGCCGGATCTGAATCGGACGGTTTTTACATCAAAATAGGAAGCGAAAGGACGGAGGAAACGGATTTTTCTTCAAGCGGACATTTTGATTTCACTTATCCTGTTTTGAGTACAAAAAAATTCACCCCCCATGTTCATGATTGGAATACATCATTTACGGTGGATAAAGAAGCAAGTTGTACCGTCAGCGGTTCGAAGTCGATTCATTGTTTCCTGTGTCCGGCGACAAAGAATGTTACTGAGATTTTACCGCTCGGGCACAGCTTCACAAATTATACATACGACAATAATGCGACTTGTGTAAAAAACGGCACAAAGACGGCAAAATGTGACCGCTGTAACGAAACCAAAACGATAGTCGCCGACGGGACAAAGCTTTCGCATACTGCGGGCAAAGCGGTCAAGGAAAATGTGGTTAAGGAGACCTGCACCGCCGACGGTTCATACGATTCGGTGGTATATTGTACAGTATGTAAAGCCGAAATGAGCCGGACAAAGAAAACGCTCGGAAAACCCGGTCATACCGTTGTGATTGATAAGGCCGTCAATTCGACCTGTACTAAAACGGGACTTACCGAGGGAAAGCACTGTTCCGTGTGTAAAGCGGTACTTGTAAAACAGACCGTTGTTGCTAAAAAAGCGCATACCGTTAAAAACAGTGTTGTCAAAGCGACAACAGCAAAAGACGGTAAGATAATCTCCGCCTGTACGGTATGCGGCGAAACAACCAAAACAACCGTGATACCGAAAGTAAGTGCAATCACTCTTTCTGCGGTAAAATATACCTATGACGGGAAAGTCAAGACGCCTGATGTTTCCGTAAAGGACAGCAAGGGGAGCGTATTGGTAAAGAACCGTAATTATACACTTTCATATGCGGCGGGAAGAAAGAACACGGGAAAGTATACCGTAACCGTTACGCTTACAGGCAATTACAGCGGAACGAAGACTCTCAGTTTCTATATTCTCCCCGGAAAAACAAGCCATATTGCCGTATCCCAGAGCACTTCGTCAATCAAGGCGGCATGGAAAGCGGTTTCGGGAGCTACGGGATATAAAGTATATCTCTTCAAGGGCAGTAAGTGTATCAAGACCGCCGACACAACGGGCACGGTTTACACTTTCTCGTCACTTTCTTCGGGTACCGATTATAAAATCGCCGTTAAGGCGTATAAAACGATAGACCGCGTAAAATACTACGCAAGTACGTATACCTTGGTTACAGCATCAACAAAACCGGCTACGCCGACGCTTACCGTGACTGCAGGTACAAAGAAAGCAACGGCTAAATGGAACAAACAGACGGGCGCGGACGGCTATGTGCTGTATATGGCAACGAGCAAGACCAGAAAGTATACAAAAATTGCCGCGCTTAAAGGCAACGGCAGTGTTAGCTTTACAAAGACGGGTCTTACAAAGGGCAAGACCTACTACTTTAAGGTTGCGGCGTATTCGACTGTCGGAAACACAAACCTTTACGGCTCGTTTTCATCGGTTAAAAGTGTAAAAGTAAAATAGGCAACCGCAAATATGCCGGGAATTCATTTCTGAGTTCCCGGCATGATATTTTGCGTTCAGCGTTTTTCAAGGCGGTGTATCACTTTCGGTGCGGCGGTAATAAACCAGGCGGAAAAGACTTCAGGCTGTCTTAAAAGCTGCAGTTTTAATTCATTCAGACTGATGAATCGGATTTCTTCGGCTTCTTCCGGGTTTAAAACGATTTTTTCGTTTCTGCTGATTCTTCCGATCAGAATATGGTCATATTCGTATTCGATCAGTCCGTCGGAAAAGACACACCGGTAAATAAAGCTGTCGATTTCAGAAAGTGCGGTCCGCACACCGAGTTCCTGATAAAGCCGCTCGTTCGCTTCGGCTGATATGTCATCGGTGGTCGGATGGCTGCAGCAGGCGTTGCTCCACAGACCGCCCGAATGATACTTCCCGGCGGCACGCTTCTGGATCAGCATATTGCCGTTTTCGTCGGTCAGGAAGATTGAAAAAGCACGATGTAAAATACCTTTTTGGTGGGCTTCAAGCTTTTCGACGATTCCTTTCGGTTCGTCAAGAACGCTTACCGCAAGCACCGTAGAAAATGAATCGGTCATTCTTCGTCTCCGTTTTCGTCGGTCATTTTTGCAAATTCCTCGAGTAAGGTCAGCGCATTGTGTTCACAAAGCCAGTTGTAAATATCCTCATAGACCTTTTCGTGGTTTTCTTCGTTGAGAATTTCGTGTCGGTCACCGGGATACATGATAACGTCGGGCTTGTGACCGGCATCTTCAAGGTTGTCGCTGACGGCAATAACACCCTTGCCGTTCAGACCGATCGGGTCTTTTGCACCGGAAATAATCAGAATCGGAAGGTTTGCGGGTACAAGCGTCGCCCAGACGGTAGAACAGGCGGAGTTTGCGAGAGAGACAATATCTCTGACGGCTCCGAGCTTCATTTCGCAGCCGCAAAGCGGATCGTTCAGATAGCTTTCAACGTTTTGTTCGCTCCGGCTCAGCCAGTCTTTTTCGGTTCTTTTGTCTTTGATGCCGATACAGCTGAGTTTATCAAAAAGCGAGTTCGGTACGCTTGCTCTCGGTCCGAGCTTTTCGCAAAGGAACCGGAGCGGTTCTTCCAATACAACGGCGCTTGCGGGCAGCTCTCCCGTAGCGCAGAGAATGAGACCCGAAAGCTCATTTCCGAAGTTTGCGGCATAGACTCTTGCGCAAAATGATCCCATGCTGTGACCGAGAAGGAAAAGCGGCAAAGCGGGGTAGTGCTTTGTGATGATCTGACTTAAAATATGCATATCGTCAACCAGTCGGATATCGCCGTCCTTTTCGGCGAAAAATCCCATATCGTCAATCGACGAAGCGGTCAGTCCGTGACCTAAGTGGTCATTGCCGCAAACAATATATCCTTTCGATGCCAGAAAACGGGCAAAATCGTCATAGCGGCCGATGTGCTCCGAAACGCCGTGAGCGATCTGGAAAATTCCGACCGGTTCGGTTTCGTCGTCACGCCAGATGAGGCAGTGAACATTGTTTTTACCGGTTGAGGATTCAAAATACGCTTCTTTTTTTATGATTGCCATGGCTTTAACCTCCTTTTAACGAAATCATTATATTATAAGAGCAGAGAATAATCAATAGGCAGGTTTTCAGAGATTACAAAAAATTAAGTATTTTTTAGGTTGGCAATTTATGATGTTAATAATTACGACATATATTGGTGATCTTTGCCTTTGTTTGTTCGTTTTTATGTCGAGGTGAACTGATTGTTAGGCTATGTAAAAACCTATAAGCCGGAGCTGAAAATCAAGGATTATGAGGCTTACCGAGGTCTTTACTGTTCGCTTTGCCGAACACTCGGAAGACAGTACGGCGTTATGTCAAGACTTCTTTTGAGTTATGATGTGACTTTTTTGCTTGTCGTGATGCTGTCGGTAAAAAATGCTCTGCCGACCTTTAAAAAGGGCAGATGTCCGTTTAATTTAGCCAAGAGATGCAATTATTGTGTCGATTGCAGCTCATTTCTTTCGTTTGCGGCGGCTGTTACCGTGCTGATGTTTTATTACAAAGTCAAAGATAATATTGCCGACAGCGGCTTTTTTAAACGACTTTTGATGCGGATGATTTTGCCGTATGCGTCGCACCTGAGAAAAAAGGCTTTGAAAAAATATAAAAGACTTGACTCGATTATTTCGGGCAGTATGAACCGTCAGGGGTATACGGAAGCGAATGCAACAGATAATACTGACAGAGCGGCTCACGAAAGCGCCGATACCCTCGGAAAGATTTTTTGCTATGACGACGCCGACAATATCGAGCTTTACCGCTTCGGTTATTCGGTCGGACGGTGGGTCTATCTGCTCGATGCCGCCGACGATATTGAAAAAGATCTAAAGAATAAAAGCTACAATGTTTTTGTCAATCGCTATCAGATCCATTCATCCGCTGATTTTGACGAGGACATCAAAAAAGAGGTTGAGGCGACTTTGAATATGAGCCGTGCGCAGGCACTTGAAGCGCTTTCAAACCTCGGACAAGAAATCTTTACACCGGTTATCGAAAATATACTCACTGACGGTATGTCAGCTTCCATGAATAAAGTTTTGAAAGGAAAAGAAAAATGAAAGATCCCTATGAAGTGCTCGGTGTAAGTCGGACGGCGTCTACCGATGAGATTAAGGCGGCGTACAGAAAGCTTGCAAAAAAGTACCATCCGGATAACTATACCGGCAGTCCTCTTCAGGAGGTTGCCAACGAAAAAATGCAGGAAGTCAACGAGGCCTACGATGCGATTGTTTCCGGAAAAGCGTCCGCTTCCTCCGGCTACGGCTCGTATTCTTCCTCGTCGGCAAATGATTACAGCTATGTCCGGAATCTGATTAACATGAACCGGCTTGACGATGCCGAAATCCTGCTTGAGAATATGCCGGCTTCTGCAAGGGATGCCCAGTGGTATTATCTCAAAGGCAAGATCAATTATAACCGCGGCTGGGTTGATCAGGCGTATACCTATTTTTCGACGGCGTATAAAATGGATCCGTCTAATCCCGAATACAGCAATATGTATCAGACCGTCAACAACCAGCGAAGCGGCGGCTTCAATACGACAAGCCGCGGAAGTTCAGCCGATTGTACGGATGTTTGCTGCGGACTTCTTTGCGCCGATTCCTGTTGTGAATGCTTCGGCGGCGATCTGATTCCCTGTTGCTGACAACGGGCTTCTGATTCGATTTTTTATGAAAGGAACAAGCTCGTTTTGGCGGGCTTTTCGGTATTATAAAAGTTATGAGTAAAACGGCTAAAACAGCGATCGGCGGTATGTTGGTTGCGTTGAGCGTTGTCCTGTTGATACCGACGGCGCTTGAAATTTTTGTATATGCGCTTCCGGCCTTTGCCGGTGTGATCACCCTGTTCTGTGTGATCGAAATGGGCAAGTCCTGGGCTTTGGGCGTCTATGCTGCAACGGCGATCATCGGAATGCTTGTTTTGCCGAACAAGGAGGCAGCCGTTCTGTATACGGCATTTTTCGGCTACTATCCGATTTTGAAAGCGATTTTCGAAAGTAAGCTGCCGAAAGGAATCGGTATCATTTTGAAGTTCGCCGTATTTAATGTTGCGGTTGTGATTTCCTATATGCTTCTTGTCAAGGTTTTCGGTATGCCGTTCAATGAACTGATGGGAATTGACGGTGACGCATGGTGGGCACGATTTGCCATTCCCGTTATGCTCGCTCTCGGAAACCTCGTGTTTATCCTTTTTGATTTCCTTCTGACACGGCTTGTGACGGTTTATCTTGCTGTATGGCAAAAGAAGTTTCATAAGATGTTCCGGTTCAAGTAAAACCATCAGAAAACGCCGCATCTTCACGGATACGGCGTTTTGATTTATGTTGTTGATTTCACTTTTACGTTCGATTTAAAAAAGTCGGTGACTTCGGTCACGGCTCTTTCACCCGGGCCGGAGTAGGGATCGGTGACGCTGAAAACGTGGGGAAGCTTTTTGCCGCCGAGAAGTACAACGTAGTCCGAAAGATGATTGCGGACGGACAGCCTGTCGAGAATTTCTTTTAATTCGTATGACTGCTTTCGGATAAAGTCACCGCTTGACGTGATGATAATAAACGGCGCAAGTCCTTCTGAAGCAATCTGCCCGAAATCCAGGTATTTGCTGAAAGCCGTTTTTTCTTTTGATCCGAGCAGAATTCTCGGCATCAGATTGGTGACGGGATCGGCATACAGATTGACTGCGGGCGAAACAACTGCAACAGCATTGAAGGAAAACGCAGGCGGTGTGACCCCGAGCTCAAGCTGAAGCTTTTTGTTCATACAGACAGCACTTGTGACGCAGGAAAGGTGACCGCCGGCCGAGTCTCCCGTCAGAAACACATTTTCTGTGTCGGCAGGGTAGTCGGCAAGATGATCGGACAGCCAGCCGAGTGCCGAAAAAACGTCTTTGACCTGATCGGGAAACAATACATCGTCAACAAGTCTGTAATTGATCGAAGCGACAAGAAAGCCCTTTGAAGCAAGCTTCAGGCAGTAATACTTGTTGATTTCCTTATAGCCGTACATCCAGCCTCCGCCGTGAATGTCGATGATAACCGGAAGCTTTCCGGCAGTTTCTTCCGGATAGTAGATATCCAGAAGATGACCTTTTTCGTTGTCGTCAATATACGGAATGTCAATGATTTGCCGGATTCCCGCAGTGGGCGTCTGCGAATCAATACGTTTCTGATCCGATTTGCCGACGGCTTTCCAATTGAGTTTCAGAAGTGATCGGATAATGTCCAACGATATCTCTCCTTTTCTGTTATTTAACCGGTTTGCCGGTTACGGCGTCGACGATGTTGTTGAACACGCTGACGTGCGTTGAAGAAATAAACTTGTCAATATGAAGCGAGCCGAAGTACCAGTGCTTGAACTTACAGGTGCGGTTGACGTCCTCAAGATAGGTGTTGACCGCGGTGATACTCGCTTCGTGCGGCTGCTTGAGCATCATGAAGTCCTTGATTTTTGCTGGCGGTTCGTGCGTGATGACGATATCGACGTTTCCCTGATATTTCTGTAGATTGTCGACACCCTCCACCAGCTCGTCTCTTGTCGGGATTTCCATTTCCGACCAGGTGTTCATCTCAAATCGACTCTCAATGTCGGGGCTTTCGCCGCCGCCCATGGTGAAAATCTTCTGACCGTCGATGGTGAAAACCTGACCGCGCATCAGGTGAATAATGTTGTCGGCAATCTGATGAACCTTCCCGCCGTTCCATCTTTTGACCTTCAGTTTGTTTAACATATCGAAATTCTCGTGCGTTCCGTCAATGAAGCAGATGGTATATTTCTTTTTGCTCAGCTTTTTAAGCGTGTTCAATTCTTCCTTAGAACCGTCCCAAAGAAAACCGAAGTCGCCGCAGACAATCAGGGTGTCGTTCCGTCCGAGCGAGCGCAGGCAGGGTTCGTCGAATCTCGACGGAATTCCATGAGTATCACCTGTAACGTATATCATAATAAAACCTTCGATATCGTCTATTCAGCCAAACGCCGGGCTTTCTGCTTCGATATCGTTCCTTTCTTCATTTTACCATATCTTAAGAGCCAGATTCTCTTATTTTCTTGTCATCGAGCACACGACAAAGAATGAAAATAATTGTAAATTTTGGGGAAAAGCGTTTATTTTCCTGTCGGGTTTTGATATAATAGATAAGCTATTCAACAATAGGTATGAATCTTCTCTTGTTTATTTTATCATATTTTATTTTATATTTCAATCTTGTTGTAAAGATAAATGTGGGTGTATTGGATGAAAAAACTTTTAATATTTTTTCTTACTGTTCTGATGCTGCTTTCGGTGTTTTCTTCCGCTTTTCTTTGCGGCGCTGACTTTAATTCAGAGCAATTTACAAAAGATCTTCAATCGTATGCTTACTATATGGTCAGCCTCGATAACGATGAGGTGATTTTCAGCAAAAATCAGGATAAAGCCGTCGCTCCCGCCGCTTTTGCAAAGCTGGTTGCCGCTGTTGTTGCAATTGAGCAGTGGGGTGATCTGAAGCAAAAGGTGAAGATTACCGAAGAATCGCTTTCTCTTGTGAAATACGATTACGGCGTCCGTACGGCCGGCATCAAAGCGGGGGAGACGTTCACAAAGCGTCAGCTTGTTGACTGTCTGATCGTTTACGGGGCAAATGATGTGGAAAGTGTCATCGCCTATAATATCAGCAAAACCAAAGAAGCGTTTGTTGAGGAAATGAACAAGCTTGTTCAAAAAATCGGCTGTACCAACACGAAAATTATTGATATGCTCGGTTTTGACGCCGACGGGCAATATACGACGGCTGAGGACGTTTTGAAAATAATCCGGTATGCGCTGAATTATCCGGTCTTTTCCAAGGCGTTTGACCTGAAACAGTGCACACTGCCGAAAACCGCTTTAAGCGATGAAAAGACCTTTGCCGGAAGCAACCGCATGGCGACATCTTCAATTGCCGACTATTACCATCCGTCGGTCACCGGCGGAAAACAGACGACAACCGATAAGGCCGGAGAGTGTATTGCCGTCACGTCATCTATGGACGGTTATTCCTATCTGACGGTTGTCATGAAAGGCAGTCTTAAAGATATTGATAACGATAAAGTGGACGAAAACACCTGTATGACCGACGCCAGGGCAATGCTGAAATGGGCATACAGCAATATCCGCTTCCGTGTCGTGGCAAGCCCGGGACAAATCGTTTACAGCGTTCCCGTTTCCTGCGGAAAAGATACGGACAGCTTGCAGCTGACGCCCGAGAACGAAGTTTCTGTTCTTGTTCCGTCCAAGGTGACCAGCCATTCGGTTCTGATCGAGCCGGTCAAGGATTCGATGCCGTCAAGAATTATGGCACCGGTCAGTAAGGGAAAGGTAATTTGCAAGGCGAATATCATTTACGCAAACAAGGTTCTCTCCACGGTCAATCTTGTTGCCGCCGATTCTGTCGGTCTGAGTCTGCCGGGACTTGTAATGACGGGTCTTTCGGGTATGCTCAAATCGAGACTGTTTATTGTCTTGGAAATTATCGCCTTGATCGTTCTTGTTTATTTTGCCGTGGTACGGATCTATTCCGAAAAGACCGGCAAAAAGCCCAAGCTTTATGCCTTATCCTCCAAAGGCGGCGAAAAGAAGCCGGTAAAGAAACAAAATCAGACGGAATCAAAAACGAAAAATCAGAGCGGGAACCGAGAGCCGAAATAAACTGTTGATAAATGATGAACAAACTTTAAACTTTATTGCTGTTTCCGATTTTTTGTTGACAACAAATCGTTAAAATATTATGATTATTCTTGTATTACTATTGATACGGAAAGGAAGATTTTTATGAAAAGGTTATCAAAGCTTTTCACTTTACTTGCTTTTTCAATACTTGTTGTTATCGGCGCGGCGACCGGCGTATCGGCTGCCTCTGATTCCGGCAACTGGATTGCCGCATGGGGTACCGCTCCGACAGAAATTTCCATCGCGAACTATGAAAATATCGCCCCTGTTGTCGGCGGCGTAACCTGCCGTACGATCATCACGCCGACCGCAAGCGGCAGCAAAATCCGAATCAAGTTTTCCAACTATTACGGTGAAGCACCGCTTACGATTAACTCCGTTACTGTTGCGAAGGCCAAGACAGAATCGATTGTTCCTGACGACGCAACTTCGGATGTTCTTCTGAATACGATGAAAGTTGTAACCTTCAACGGCGGAAGCCCGAGCGTTACGATTCCTGCCGGTGCCGAGTGGTATTCCGATCCCATCAACTTCAAAGTGGAAGCTCTTGAGAATATCGCCATCAGTCTTTATGTCAAAGACTTCAGTGAAATACGTACAATGGGTCTTTCCGGCGGTACGTCTTTTCTTTCTATAAGTGATAAGGATCGGACCCGTGAAAAGACTTTCAATATGACTCAGGGACTTGACCAGAATATCTCCAATCTCATCAGCTCTCTGATCGGTTTTGACCTCGACATCGCTTTGAAATACAGCTTTGTCAGGGTCGTTCCGTGTCTTGCCACAGTAGATGTACTTTCCGACAGCAGTTCTGCATATTCGGTTGCGGTTGTCGGTGATTCAACCATTTCGAATGAATTTCCGCTTTATCTTGGCCAACAGATCAATAATCAGGGCGTCAAGAGTATCGGTGTAATGGGCAAGGGTATTATCGGTAATATGCTTTTGCATGAGGGACTCGGCTATGTAGGTCTTATTTTCGGTGAGTCCCTTATCGACCGACTGACTCGTGATGTTCTTTCGCAATCGGGCATTAAATATGTTATTGTCAAAATCGGTGCGAACGATATCATGCACCCGGTGTGCTCCGATATTCAGCAGCAATATCCGAATTTGAAACAACCGACAGCGAAACAGATTGTCGCAGGTTTTGCCAAGGTGATTGACGCTTGTCATGATGCCGGCAAGAAAGTTATTGTTTGCAGTATTACACAATGGAAAGGCAACACGCGTGCCTATTTCGGTACCGAGGCAAAATATGTCCGTACCGAAGCGGAATTCCAGCATGACTGGCAGATTGCCAAGGATGTTAATGCCTGGCTTGCAAGAACCGATCGCCACGACGGTTATGTAAATCTGAATAACATTTCGGCCAATCCGGTAGACCCGGATGCTATGCTTCCCGAATATACGATCGACGGCGCCCATCCTAGCGACACACTTCAGCGTCTTTGGGCGGAAACCTTCCCGCTCGGTCTGATCGGCGCCACCAACAGAGTCGGAAGCATCTATCTGCGCCCGTATGCAGTGACGATGAATGTCAAAACAACACGAAAGCTCAAGGCATACATAAAACCGGCGAACGCAAAGGATAAATCCGTCATCTGGTATACAAGCAATTCCAAAGTGGCAACGGTCGATAAAAACGGTGTTGTTACCGCGGTCGGCAACGGCACGGCAAAAATCGGCGCCAAGACGGTTGACGGCGGATTCAGAGCCTATTGTACCGTTAAGGTCGTTACGCCTGTAAGCGGAATTAAAATTACTTCGTCAACCAATAAAGTTTATAACACCAAGAGCATAAAGCTTACGGCTCAGATTTCTCCGTCAACCGCAACCAATAAAGCCGTCACCTGGTCATCGTCGAACAAAAAGGTTGCGACCGTTTCGTCTGCCGGTGTTGTTTCCGGTGTCGGTTCGGGTTCTGCCTATATTTATTGTAAGTCCGTAGACGGCGGATATACGGCGAAATATAAGATTACCGTACTGAAAAAGACGGAGGTCACTTCCGTCAAGCTTAACCTGACCGGGAAAAATCTTTATAAGGGCAGCACCTGTCAGCTTTCTGCAAAGGTGTATCCATCCAATGCAACTTTCAAAGGTGTTTCCTATTCGTCGACCAACACGAAGGTTCTGACGGTTGATAAAAACGGTCTTGTAAAAGGTGTCGGCAGAGGAACTGCTTATGTTGTTTGCCGTTCGACGGACAATAAGGCTGTCTATGCGCGCTGTCTGTTTAATATTAAAGTCAGAACAACGGGCGTGAAGCTCAGCCGCACTTCTGTTGCCATGTATCGCACAAAAAGCTATACCCTGAAAGCTACCGTACTTCCGGGTGATGCAACGAATAAAAATGTCATGTGGAGTTCCTCCAATCCGAAAATCGTTTCGATCAACAGCAACGGTGTGATGAAAGCGTTACGTCCCGGCAACGCTGTTATCACCTGTAAGACTTCCAACGGCGGATACACAGCCACCTGTAAGGTTCTTGTAAAGCAGATTGTTCAGACAACCAAAGTCGAATTCAAGCAAAAATCCTACTCAATTTACAGCGGAAACAGGATTCAGCTTACACCGAAAATCCATCCGTCTGATGCAACGTTAAAGGATTGCAAATGGAGTTCAAGTGACACCGCAATCGCAAAAGTCGATTCAAAGGGTCTTGTCACGGGTGTAAGACCGGGCAGAGCGACGATTACCGTTACACTTCTTGATTCCGGTAAGAAAGCGACCTGCACAATTGTTGTCAAGGCTGTGAATCCTTCGTCCGTTAAACTGAACGCGACGAGTGTCAGCATTGATCCGGGTAAGACTTACGCACTGAAAGCGACCATTTCCCCGTCGAATGCAACCGAAAAATCCGTTTATTGGACATCAAGCAATACGTCAATTGCAACGGTAAGTGCGAACGGCGTTGTGAAGGGTCTGAAGCCCGGTAAGGTCACAATTACCTGTACCACAAGAGCGAACAACAAAAAAGCAAGCTGTGCGGTTA